>JASHRE010000148.1 GCA_030037515.1 Candidatus Sulfotelmatobacter sp. | reverse complement strand
GCCCGCGTCTGCACGCATGTAAGCTGATAGAACAATGCCGGCGACAACCAAAAAAGATTATTACGAGATTCTTGGCGTGAAGAAGGACGCCTCGGCCGAGGACATTCGCAAGGCGTTTCGTAAGCTCGCGCGCAAGTACCATCCCGATGTCAACCCGGGAGACAAGTCGGCCGAGGAAAGATTCAAGGCCATTTCCGAAGCGAACGACGTTCTCAGCGATCCCAAAAAACGGAAAATCTACGATCAGGTCGGCTTTTACTCCGACAACATCGATCCCGCCACTGCGGAAGCTTATGCTCGTGCGGGCGGCAACGCAGCCGGCGGAGGGTTTCCCGGCGGTGGATTTCAAGGCGGCGGGTCCCCCCGTGGTGGCGAAGCGGGCAGTCAAGGCGGCGTTCAGTTCGATTTTGGCGGATTTGATTTCTCCGACATGTTCGAGAACGCAGGCCGCGGCGCACAATCTACGCGCACAAGCGGCTCGGGCGGCTTTCGCGACATCTTTTCCGGGATTTTTGGCGGCGGCCGCGGTGCCGCTCCTGCCGAAGCCGGACCCGAACCCGGCACTGATCTCGAATATCAAGTTAACGTTCCTTTCTGGACGGCGATTCGCGGCGGCGTGATGCGATTGAACATCACACGGCAGGATGTCTGCCCGCAATGTCGCGGGCAGGGAGAACTTGAAGCGCCGGGGAAATGTCCCGAGTGCAACGGCACCGGCCAGATCACGCAGACGGGCGGGCGCATGAAGTTCAATTTGCAGTGTCCGCGCTGCCACGGCACGGGCAAGAATTTGACAATGTGCCCGACCTGCCATGGCGAAGGCACGGTAACAAAGACCGAGCCGCTTGAAGTGCGCATCAAGCCCGGGACACGCGACGGCCAGCGCATCCGCCTGCCCGGCAAAGGCAACGCTGGAGCGCGTGGCGGAGCGCCGGGCGATCTCTACGTCATCATTCGCGCCGGCGACCATCCGATCTTCCATCGCGACGGCGATGACATTTCCTTGACCGTTCCGGTCACAGTGAGCGAGGCGGCGTTGGGATCGAAAATTGAAGTACCAACCATCGACGGCCGCGCGCTGCTCAAGATTCCTCCGGGGACACAGTCCGGGCAGAAACTGCGTCTGCGCGAAAAAGGCGTGCCATCGGCCACACGGGAGGGCGTTCGCGGCGATGAAATCGTCGAGATCACTGTGCACGTGCCCATGCCCCGCGACGAACGCACGAAAGAGCTCCTGCGCGAAGTGGCAAAGCTGAATCCCGAAGATCCTCGCGCGGATTTGTGGAGCAAGGTCTAAATGCCAAGGCGAGGTGGGCCCCCCGGTCCTTCCTGGTTTAGGATCGGGCTGGCTATTGCGCTCCTGCTTGGAATCTATTTTCATCAACCCGGTCTGGGTTTGGCTTTTCCGATTCCTGCTCGGCGGTGCCCCTCGCTCTGATCCAGGAAGACGCGCGGCGCGGCTGGCATCGGCCTGCTGACCGACATGAGTTTTGCATCGGCCTTCTGGTCGGCGTGCGGCGTGCCACTTCCTCGGACTTACGTGGGGCCCTAGCCCGCGGCTCGCATTCGCGCTCGGCCTGTTTCTTGGCGCGATCGCCCATCCCGGCCGACCAGCGCAGGGCGCGGCAACAAGAGGACCGCGATGTGGCGAAAGGCTATCGATATTAGTTGACTCAGTCAATTAATTTGATAGGCTGCAGTCATGGCAGACCCGACACCTGTGGCGATTTCCCCTGATTCGGTGGACTCGGTTCGCCGCTTCAACCGCTTCTACACCCGCCAGATAGGCGTTTTAAACGAACACCTCCTTGACAGCCCATTCTCGCTCAGTGAAATGCGTGTGCTCTATGAACTGGCGCACCGCTCTTCACCGGCTGCCGCCGAGCTGTGCGACGAGCTCGGCCTCGATCCCGGCTATTTGAGCCGCATGCTGCGGTCGTATGAGAAGCAGGGGCTAGTCAAGCGGACCGCATCAAAGGCGGATGCGCGACGGAGCTTGCTGTCCCTGACACAAAAGGGACAAAAGACATTTGCCCCGTATGAGGCGCGCTCCAGAGAACAGGTCGCAACGTGGCTGGCCAAGGTTCTGCCAGGGCACCAGAAACGCTTGCTGGATGCCATGCGCACAATCGAAGGTGTGCTCGGGGCACAATCCGATGTTCATCAGGCGTACGTGCTCCGGCCGCATCGTCCGGGAGACATGGGGTGGATAGTCCAGCGCCATGGCGAACTCTACTGGCAGGAACAGCACTACGACGAGCGCTTCGAAGCTCTAGTGGCGGAGATCGTGGCCAAATTCATCCAAAACTTCGATCCCGCGCGCGAGCGCTGCTGGGTCGCGGAAAAAGACGGAGTAAACGTGGGCTCCGTCGTTTTGGTGAAAGAGTCAGCCGCGGTAGCCAAGCTGCGTCTGCTGCTGGTCGAACCGGCGGCCCGAGGGTTGGGAATCGGAAAAAGATTTGTGGAAGAATGCGCTCGATTCGCGCGCGAAGCCGGGTACAACAAGATCCTGCTCTGGACCCAGAGTGAACTCCTGGTTGCGCGGGCCATCTACCAGAGGGCCGGCTTCCAGAAGATCGCCGAAGAAAATCACCAGAGCTGGAGCCGCAAGGATCTCGTCGCCGAAACTTGGGAACTCAAGCTCTGAGAACCGGCTTGCCGGTCGCTCGGTGCTCGCAACTCGGTTACCCCAGTACCATCCCTCCCGCTTACGAAAATTTTAAAAAAATTTCAAAAAAGTATTGCATCTGTGGAAATTTTCCGTAATCTCACTACTGCGAACTAACTTCGCCGAAATGCCTGGGAAAACGCACGAACCCGGGAGCCGCGAACAAAAAGCGTCTTCGGTGCGGAAACATCTTCGATTCGAGGACTTCAAGCGAGACGCGGTGGTGAGAGTGAGTCGCTCGAGGAGGCAGCCATAGAAATTGGCAAGCGCTAGCGCACAGCAACCACAATTCGAAGATCCCCAACCTCTCGCCGTTGTTCCCAACCGCAAGAAATTCGTTCGCCTCACGTTGTGGCCTCTCGTCGCCGCCACCTTCTTCATGGTGTCGGGCGGAACCTATGGCACCGAAGACATCGTGCATGGCGCCGGCTACGGGCGCGCGATTCTGATCCTGCTCGTCACGCCCCTCCTCTGGAGCCTTCCGACGGCCTTCATGATCGGCGAGCTTTCGAGCGCGCTGCCCTTCGAAGGAGGGTATTACGCCTGGGTGCGCCGCGCCATGGGCAATTTCTGGGGATTTCAGGAAGCATGGCTCTCGCTGGTCGCCTCTGTTTTCGATATGGCGATCTATCCCACTCTCTTCGTCGCCTATCTCACCCGCATGTTCCCCTGGTTCCAGGTGAACAATCGCGGATGGTGGATCGCGCTCGCCGTGGTGGTCGCCAGCGCGCTGCTCAATATCGCCGGAGTGAAAGTCGTCTCCCTGACTTCGCTCTGGCTGTTTCTGGCTCTCTCGGCGCCATTTGTCGCGATCGTGCTCTTGGCGCCTTTCAAGCTGGGCGCGCTGGCCAACGCCGTTACCAAGCCCACCAGTTCGACGGTGGACATCCTCGGCGGCCTTTTGATCTGCATGTGGAACTACATGGGATGGGACAACGCCTCAACCATAGCCACCGAGGTCGAGCGTCCGCAGCGCACGTATCCGCGCGCCATGCTCGCTGCCGTTGGTATCGTCGCACTGAGCTACGTTCTGCCCTTCGCCGCCATGTGGGCGACCGGCCTGAAAGCGACCGCGTGGGAAACCGGCTCCTGGGCCGATATCGCCGGTCTGATGGGCGGCCCGCTGCTGCGGATCGGGGTTGTCCTCGGAGGAATGATCAGCGGTTTCGGCATGTTCAACGCCCTAGTGATGAGCTACTCGCGCCTGCCTCTGGCCATGGCTCAGGATGGCATGCTGCCTAAAATCTTCGGCAAACTGCATCCCAGGTCGAAAGCGCCCTGGGTGGCGATCCTCGCCCTGGCGGCCGGATGGGCCATGTGCCTCGGGCTCGGCTTCGCGCGGCTGGTGACACTCGACATCCTTCTCTACGGCGGCAGCCTGGCGCTCGAGTTCATCGCCCTGATCGTGCTTCGCTTCCGGGAGCCGAATCTCAAGCGTCCCTTCCGCGTTCCCGGAGGCCTGCCCGGCGCTGTCGCCATCGGCATTCCGCCGGTTCTGCTGCTGGCGTTCTCGGTGATCCGCAGCGAGCATGAATCGATCCTGGGAATGAGTTCCTTCGCCTTCGGGATGATCTTGATCGCCGCCGGCTTCGTGGCGTATTTCGTTAATCATGCGCTGAAACCGGCAGGGTGGTCGGTGCCTGAGGAAAAGCCACAGCCGGCAGCCTAGCCTCCAATATGTGTAGGCGCCGGCACCCCTGCCCGCGCTTTTTCTTGGCAGTCGCAGTGCGCAGACAAGAGTCTTCGCGCCACCGGATCCAGCTTTGGTGCGTCCCGGCCCACTTGCTAGTCTGCGGGCAAAGCCCAAAGTAGCATTTCCCTGAGAATCAGGAACTGAAGTATCCCGACATTGGCACGATGACCTTTGACATCTTTTCGCAAGACAAACAACCGAGGGGAGCATATGACGCGGCGAGCGGCCCTATGCAACGCATTTCCACGCTAGCAGCCAATAATGGGCTGAAACCTCAAGATGTTACGAACGGGGTGCTGACTGTTGCCCCGATGGAAAGCGCAGAAACTCGGAGGCCTGCGCTGCATAAATCTGGACGTTCAGCAGCCGATGGTAGCCGAGATCGGGTGCAGTGCGCGTTCCAAATTCAGTAGCGATTAGTTGGGGCGTGGATACTCAGATTCGTGATCGGTTTGAGACGTTCAACAGTAAACGCGGACAGGAGTCCGCGCCACATAAGCCGTCCTCTTTCTGCTATAAATAGGCCGATGAGCAAGTCAAGCCGGTCGGCGTGCGTGAGCGGATCCGGGGTCCTAGGCACGCCCACTCCTCGCGGGACGGGGTGGAGAGCGGGAACCCGCAGTCGAAATCCCGGCGCAGGGAGGGATCTTTGTGACAAAACGCAAATCCAAGGGTGCGTACATGATCTCGGCCGTGGCTGAGATGTACGGCATCCACCCTCAAACGCTTCGCCTCTACGAGCGTGAGGGCCTGCTCAAGCCGTCCCGGACCGAAGGCAACACACGCCTCTACACCGACGAAGACCTGCAGCGCCTGGAATTCATCCTGTCACTAGCGCGTGACCTCGGTGTGAACATCAGCGGCATGGCCATCATCCTGCAAATGCGCGAGCGCATGGAGGAGATGCAGCGCCAGATCCAGGAATTCGTGCAATACATCCAGCAAGAAGTGCTCGCACGCGCCAATGCCGCCGCCGATCCCTCAAGGGGCGCGATTGTACCGGTCCGGTCGCCGATGATGACGCCGACACCGCCTCCAAAGAAACGCTGATTCGAAGACTTCAATCCAATCCGGTTAGCGTGATCCGATCAAGAGCATCCAATTAAAAGGTAACCATGTCCGATCCTGACAATCCTCTGCCGCCCCCGGCGCCAATCATTCCACTGGCGCCTGCTCACCCACCGCAGTACACCTTCTTCCGTGGGCCCAATGGAATTCGCGCCGGTTGGCGAATTCTGATCTTTCTTGCGGTTCTCGCTGGAATCCTGGTGGTGCTATCCCTGATCGTTGTTGCCCTTACGCACGGCAAGCGGGCAAGCTTCGGTCTTTCCCGGCTTACTCCCTCCGCATTGAGCCTAAGCGAGGGTGTGACGTTTTTGGTGGTTGGGCTGGCCGCACTGATCATGGCGCGCATTGAGCATCGGCCCTGGGGTCAATACGGTCTGCCCGTACTTTCGGCCTTCAGGAAAGATTTCTGGATCGGCACGATCGTGGGATTCGTCTCTATTAGCGGATGCCTGCTCGCGATTTTCTCTCTGCACGGATTTCACATTACCGGCCTGAACATTCACGGCTCGACGATTCCATTCGCAACCGCGTCCTGGTGCCTAACGTTCGTAATTGTCGGCCTGTCGGAGGAATTTACTTTTCGCGGATATCCGCTCTATACACTGACCACTGGCATGCGATTTTGGCCATCGGCAATCGTGATGTCTTTGCTGTTTGCGGCGGCTCACACCGGCAACCCGGGCGAGAGCAAAGCCGGGGTCGCCTCGGTTTTCCTTTTCGGGATGCTTTTCTGCCTTTTTCTGCGCCGCCGGGGCACTTTGTGGTGGGGGGTGGGATTTCACGCCGGGTGGGATTGGGGCCAGACATTCTTTTATGGCGTGCCCGACAGCGGGCTCAAGCCATATCACAATTTGCTTGACTCTGCCTTCAGGGGCCCGGCTTGGCTGACCGGCGGGACGGTAGGACCGGAAGCGAGCATTTTTACTCCGATCGTGTTGCTGATCGTCGCGATCATTTTTGCACGCGCGTACCGCGACGATCTTTATAGCGGTCGTCTTCATCCGCCTATGCTTCAGCCTCAAACCTCGCCCGCCCAACCACAGACACAATTAAAGTAAGCCCGCGGACGCTGCCGTTGGCGCGGCAAGCGTCGTCTGACAAACGCCGAGAAGTGATGAAGTCATGAGCAGTCGCCCGAAAGGGACCTTCCCGCGCCGCAAAGCCAATGCTGCTCGATGATAGACTTTCCACGTTCAGATTTAGAATCATTCAAATCTTGGCGCTTGCCCGGAGCTGTTCTCTCCATGTCTGAAATTTCAATGCCCACCGCGCGCACGCGTGTGGTCCGCGAGCCGATGCGCGCCGTCTACGATCGCGAAACGGTCTATGGCATTCTCGACGAAGGATTTCTTTGCCACATCGGATTCGTGATCGATGGACAGCCGTATGTTATTCCTACTTCTTACGGCCGCAAGGACGCGAATCT
>JASHRE010000010.1 GCA_030037515.1 Candidatus Sulfotelmatobacter sp. | reverse complement strand
TGAGCGCCAGCGAGCAGAAGCTTGCAACGACGATGAAGGCGTATTGGACGAACTTTGCGGCTCACGGCAATCCCAATGATCCGGACGTCGCCTTTTGGCTGCAATTCGGGATTTTCGCGGGCGACGATCAATCTTTGATCCCCCCCACGCCGCAGGTTGAATTTGACTTTACCGACACGCACAAGTGCGACTTCTGGACGGCTATTCTTTTGCAAACCACCCGGTCGGAAGTGACGAGTCAGATCCGGGATGCCGGCATTGGTCGTTAGTCGAGAACTGTGATCCGGCGGCGGGCGGCATTCGGGATGCCGCCTGCCTTTGCTCACGCCGTTTCTTGGCCGTGCTTGGCTTGAGGATACTCGTAGACTCCGCGGCCAGATTTCTGACCCAACCTTCCTGCTTTCACATACTGCACCAGCAGCGGCGCGGGACGGTATTTTTCTCCCAGCGTTTTATGCAGATATTCGAGAATGTTCAGCCGCGTGTCGAGCCCGACCAGATCGACCAGCTCGAACGGTCCCATCGGATGATTTAATCCCAGCTTGAGCGCTTTATCGATATCAGCCGCTGATGCAATTCCTTCCTGCAGCATGTAAAACGCTTCGTTGCCAATCATCGCGTTGATGCGGCTAGTGATGAATCCCGGCGACTCCTTGATCACGATAACTTCTTTGCCCATGCGTTTGCCGACTTCGACGGCGCTCGCGAGCGTGTCGTCGTCGGTCTCGAGCGCTCGCACAATTTCGAGCAGCTTCATTTTGTGTGCGGGATTGAAAAAGTGCATGCCCAGACATTTTTTTGCGCGATAGGTCACACTCGCAATCTCGGTCACGCTGAGCGAAGAAGTATTCGAGGCCAGAATCGTCGTCGGCCGGCAGATTTTGTCGAGAAGAGTGAAAATCTCGATCTTCGATTCCATCTCTTCCGGCACAGCCTCGATGACGAGGTCCGCATCGCGCGCGGCCTCTTCGATGGATCCGGCAAATTCGATTCGGCTAAACGCGGCGTTCGCATCGGGAGCACTGACCTTCCCGAGCTCAACCGCTTTATCTAAATTGGCTCGGATTTCCGATTCCGCCTTGCGCAGAGTGGCCGGCAAAAGATCTTCGAGAATGGTGCGATAACCGGCAAGGGCCGCGCCGTGGGCAATGCCGCGCCCCATGATTCCAGCCCCGATCACGGCAACCGTGTTGAGGGGAGCCACCTACTTCCCCGCCTTTTCCAAATCGGCGATGGCGGAGCTGATCGCCGTCCCCGCCGCGCGCAAATGCTCGGCCAGCCGCGCCCGTTCTTCCGGCGTCATGCTGGGAATCGCAATGCAGATCCGGCGCAGCGTCGCCGTGATGTCATCCACGTAGTTCATCGACCGAATCAGTTCACCAGTCGCTACCATGAGAGCTCCTATCGAATTTGTTTCCGATAAATCAGATTGAATGCACTGTTCGCCTGAGACTTGAAGAAGTCGCCTTCTATTTTGGACGCCGCACGTCGATTTAGTAAAGGCAGACTCGCGAGAATCGCCACAGAGATTTCAGAAATGCGCCTTAGTGATGTTCGACACCACTTTTTTCCAGCACGAACTCCACCCTCCCCGAGACCGTCCCCCGTGGAATCTCGACCAGCTCATAGCCGAGCCCGGAATACGTCGCGACCATCGCCTCATAGGTTCGGATGGCCTCTTCAAAATTCTGCTTCCGTTCCTCGTCGTGACAAAAGATTTCTCGCCACGGAGGAGCGATGAACACCCGGCGGTGATAACGATATTCTGCTGCGGCTTTTTTCATGTGCTCCGGAATCGCCTCTCCGATCAACCGCAGATATCCCAGCACGTCGGGCACGCCCCGATCGAAGAAAACCGGACCGGCCGTTCCCAGAGCCTGTTTGTAGGAACGGATCTCCCGCGCCAGCATCAATTCGGAAAACTGCATCCGGTCGCCCCATGGCAACGCATTGCCTGCAATCGACAGCTGTTGCTGAATGACCGCTCGTCCGGCCTCGAACGACCGCTTGTAACCGGCCTTTTCGAGAGCGTCCAGAAGCGTAGTCTTGCCCGAACCCGGCCCCCCGGTCATCACAAAAAATCGCGAAGAATCATCGACCAAACCTGAACTCCTTCTGGCAGGGGCGGCGCACCCTTGTGCCGCAGCTGGTTGGCGGGACTGGGTGGGAATTTGACTTTCACAGGAGCGCTCCGAGTTTCTAGGGAGCGGCCTGAATCAACCTGCTGCGCCTGCTCATTTCCACTCATTCAAATTTTGCAAACGGCAGACTGTTTGGAACCACGACAGCCTATAATCCCCATCGATTCTTTTTATGGGACGATCGCCAGATCCGGGAATCGAATATGCATATGTCGGAGACAGCTTTGCGACGCTACATTTTCGCCAGCGACTTTGATCAGACGTTGACCTTCAACGATTCCGGCTATGTGCTCGCCGAACTGGTCGGGATTCCAGTCGACGAATTCGAGCGCAAGGCGAAGGGCATGGCCAAGATCAATCTGGTGCAGCAGGGAGCCGAGCTCGCTTATCTGTTGCTGCACGATCCTGAATTCCGGGAGAAGGTTCGCAGGGAACATCTCTATGAGGTGGGAAAACGCATTCGTCTGAAGGGCGAAATTCCCTTGCTCTATCAGATTCTCAACAACGGCATCGACGGATACGAATTCGATTTCTACGTGCTGTCCGCCGCGCCGCGCGAGGTAATTCTCTCTGCGCTTGAAGGCATTGTCCCGCCCGACCACATCTTCGGCACCGAATTTCTATACAAACCATCGGGCGAAATCGACACGATCGTCCGTGCTACCGCAGGCTACGGGAAAGTCGCCGTGCTCGACAGCCTTCTGGAGAAGCAGGTCGCCGGCCCCGATCACGTCATTTACACCGGCGACGGCAGTTCCGACATTCACGTCATGCTACACATTAACGCGCGCGACGGATTGACGATCGCCGTCTCCGAATCGCGTCACATCTCGCAAATCGCCAAACGCACTGTCCTGAGCACCAGCGCACTGGCCGTAATAGCGCCGATTCTCGAAGAG
>JASHRE010000147.1 GCA_030037515.1 Candidatus Sulfotelmatobacter sp. | reverse complement strand
ATTCAGGGAACCCGCGCAAGCGGCTTGCCAAAGGAAGTATCGAAGCTAAGAATTAGATTTGATCGAGTTATTCTGCGGCTGAGACCTTCCGGTGCGGACTAAGAGCCTTGACCGAGTGTGACGAATCTCTGACGGAGGTTCGACACTGACGGATTTCCGTCGCGCCATCGTCGCGGGACCGATTCCGGCACCTGAACTCATTCAGGGCTTGCAAGGCCGTCGATTGTGTTCTTTTGAGCCGAGGAGGCAGGACGGTTGATGCCAAGCTTTTTCATCCGATAGACCAATGAGGTGCGTTTCATCTCTAAACGATTGGCGGCTCCGTGCTGGCCACCGACAACCCAATTACAAGCTTCCAAGGCATCGAGGATATGATCGCGCTCCATATTCGCCAGACCAGTGATTTCGGCTCGCGGTTCCTTATGGGCGCGAAGCCCCTCCATTTCTGAAATTGGTGCTCGCAAGACTGAGTGCGGAGAAAGGATGACTGCCCGTTCAATAAAGTTTTGCAGCTCGCGAATGTTCCCAGGCCAGCGATAGCGCACAAGGGCATCCATCGTCTCGGGAGGGATCTCATGAATCTTTTTGTTCATTTTCCGGGCCGAAAGAGTCGTGAAATGCCAGACCAGTTTCGGAATGTCCTCGCTTCGCTGTCTCAGGGTCGGCACTTGGATAGGAAAGACCTTTAATCGATAGTAAAGGTCCTGGCGAAAGGTCCCCTGGTTCACCATGGCGGCCAGGTCGCGGTGGGTAGCGGCAACCAGGCGGACGTCCACTTTGTGAGTGCGATTGCTCCCGAGTCGCTCGAATTCCTGCTCTTGCAAAACGCGGAGCAATTTCGCTTGCAGCTCCAGAGGAATGTCACCGACCTCATCGAGGAAGAGCGTACCCTTATTGGCGAGCTCAAAACGCCCGACCTTTTGCGCGATTGCGCCGGTAAAGGCCCCTCGTTCATGGCCGAAAAGCTCACTCTCCAGTAGGCCCAGCGGAATCGCGGCGCAATTCAATTTGATAAACGGGCCGTCGCGTCGGCCACTCAGATTGTGGATCGCCCGCGCCACAAGCTCTTTCCCAGTGCCGGTTTCGCCTTGAATCAGCACACTTGAATCCGTGGGTGCCACCACGGAAACCAGATCTAACGCTACTTTCAGAGCTGGGCTGTCGCCCACGATTGTCTTAAACTCGCCACGAATCTCCTCTTCGAGATAGCGTCTTTGTTTCGTCTCTTCGTCTCTGCCTCTTATTACCTTTTCGTACTCCAGCGCATTTTCCACGGCGATGGCCAACTGTCCGGCAACCTGCTCCAGGAACGCGACATCTTCCTTCGCAAAAGCGTTTTGGGAGCGGCTGATGGCGGCGAGCACTCCAACCGGACCGCTTCGTCCAACCAACGGCACATCGCAGCTAGACTCCAGCCCCTCCACCAAAACTCGCTCGAAGAAGCGCTGACCCTCAGCATTTCCAAAGCTCTCAGGATCATGCCGAACGTCTTCGAGACAATTGATGTGTTGAGTTTTGCCCGTCCGGAAAGCCTTGCCGCAGATCGATCCGTTGATCGGGACGATCGTGCCCTCTTCGATCGAACCCCGAGCCTGCGGATTGTACAAAACCGTGACCCGCAACTGCTTACTGTCCGCATCGGGCAACAGAAGAGCGCAAAAATCACATCTGGTGACACCTAACAGATTCGTGGAGAGCGCCTCCACCAAACCTTGAAGATCCAGCTTCGATGTCATGCTGTTGGCGATTTCAAGGAGAAGGCGCAATCGATTGCGTTCATGCCCCAGTTCTTGTTCCCGGAGGTAGCGCTCGATTGCGATTCCTGCGATTTGGCTGGCGTGTTCGATCAGCTCCACTTCGTTCGCATCCGGACTGCGCACCTCCCGGTGAAGAATGGCAAACGTACCGAGGATTTTGCCCTCATTGCTGAATAGCGGGCGCGACCAGACGGAACGAATCCCAAACGGAGACATCGAATCACGATAGTCATCCCAAAGAGAGTCCTCGAGAATGTCGGTCACATATACAGGTTCTTTCCGATAAGCGGCAGTGCCGCAGGATGCTCCCTTCGGGCCGATAAGCGTGGGTCCCATCTGGGTACTAAAACCGGGAAGGCTGGGCGCGGCTGCGCAGCGGAGTTGCTTTCCGTCGTCATCGGGCAGCCAGATGGTGCATAGCGCGCCTTCACTTTGCGATTCAACCAATCGCGCAATGATCGTCAGCACGTCAGCTAATGGAGATCCGGAGAGGATCAGCCTGAGAATGTCAAGCACAGCCTCGCTTTCGAAAACGCACCCCTTCGGCGACGGAAAAAAATACTCACGATCGTAACGCTTAACCACCAAGCCGCGCCGGTACTGTGAAGACATCTCCTACCTCCCGCCGTATTCGGCGGCTGGGGAACCTCAACCCGCGTTCGTCACGCGGCCGAGGTTTGGGCAAACTGCCGACTCGTTTCTAGATCGGTCAAATATTACAAAACTTGGCAAATGCCGACGGCTTTGACGCTACACCCCCAACATGTAACTTGTCAATGGAGGCATTATAGGTTACGTTGGTTGAAAGTTTAATTCTTTGAAAACCGCGAACACAGAACGCTTCATGGAATCTCGCTCTCAGTTCTTGGCCGGGGATCTCGCCCTAGATTTTCTTAACACGCGGCCCAGGGTGAGGGGAGAAATCATCGACCTTCTTCAAACCGACAACGATGTGTTGGTGTGGATGGAGAAGGCCGGACTCCCGCGCTCGAAGAAGAGATTCAATGGAGTGTCTCTCTCGCTTCTGCGTGTTGCACGACTGCTGCGAGAGAACATCCGTTCGCTGGTCGAGAAAAGAAAAGCCGGTTTGCGCGGCGATCCATCCCTGCTCAACCGCATCTTAGGTCACGCGAAAAGTTATCCGCAGCTGGTGTGGAAAACTACGAGCGTGCCCACCGTAGAGCGAATACGGCAAGCAGACCCACCGGAAGGACTTTTGGCACCGATTGCGGAAGCGGCGGCGGCTCTGCTGGCCATCGCCGATTTTCATCTGGTTAAGCGCTGTGAAGACCCGGCCTGCGCGCTTTGGTTCTACGACCAGACCCGGTCTCACCGTCGTCGATGGTGCAGCGTCCTGCTATGTGGGAATCGCCACAAGGTGGCGGCCTTCAGGAAACGCCGCCATGGCCAGGAAGCTTGATGCGGGGGCGTGTTTGGGAAGAAACGAGTCACAGGATGCATCCGGCCGGTCAGCGCGCTGGGTGGGAAGAAGCATTGGTCGCCCGCTTGTCCAGCATCTCGTCATTCGTCGAAACAGTTGGAGCACGGAAGGTTTGAAATTGAACGATATCTTTCCCAAAGACCAGGTCTAGCGTCCAATCCAAAGCGACGCGAAGTTTCTTTTCAAAGCGCGGCAGCTTGCTCAAATAGATGGTGCGCCACAGCCACCACGCGATGAAACCGGAAAACTTCACGCCAAAGATACGAGCCACGCCTGCGCGTTGTCCGATTGACGCCAGCTGCCCGATCGTCGAGAACGAAAACGGTTTCATTGCGCTGCCTTGGAGAGACGCCGCCAGGTTATGGGCGAGTACCTTGCCTTCACGCAGCGCGTGCTGCGCCGTGGGCGGCTGATATTTTCCCGTCTTGCCATCTGGAATGAGGGCGCAATCCCCAACGGCCCAAACGCCTGGCCAGTTCGGAACCTGCAGGTTTTCTGTCACCTTCAGGCGCCCATGATCTTTCTCGCAGGGAAGGTCCAGCAGAACCGGATTGGGGGACGTGCCGGCGGTCCAGATCAGAGCCTTCGTCTCGATCATTTCACCCGTGCTGAGTTCGACGCCCTGTTCGGTCAAGCCCGACACCTTGGTGGTCACTCGAATCTCAACCTTTCTTCTTGCAAGTTGTTTTTGCGCATATTGCCCGAGCTCCTCGCCGAGTTCGGGAAGGATAACAGGTCCGGGGTGGACAAGAATCAGGCGCAACATGTCCTCGCGCAGATTTCCGTAGAGGCGAATGACGTGGCGCACAAAATCGTTGATGGCAGCAACCGTCTCGACTCCCGCAAAGCCACCGCCCGCTACGATGATCGTGA
>JASHRE010000146.1 GCA_030037515.1 Candidatus Sulfotelmatobacter sp. | reverse complement strand
TTTTTCTGATCAACCAACTGATGGACGAGGTCCGCTTCCGCAAGAACGGGACTGAGATTCACATGGTAAAGCGGTAGCCGTACCGCAGCTATTCCTTCACCGCAATTCCCAAAGTCTTCATCTTCCTATACAAGTGGCTGCGTTCCAGGCCGAGGACTTCGGCGGTGCGGCTGACGTTGCCGTGGTTTTCGTCCAGCTTTTTCAGGATGTAGTCCCGTTCGTAAGCGCTGCGCGCCTGATGCAGCGTGGAGAATTCCGTTTTCGGGGTGCGGCGGCCGCCATCGCGATAGACCAGCGGCGGCAGATGCTTTGCATCGAAGCGCGTGGTCGTGGGATTCATGATCACTATGCGCTCGATGACGTTGCGCAGTTCGCGCACGTTCCCGGGCCAGGAATAGCGCATGAGGACTTCAACGGCATCGTCGGTGATTTCGCGGGGACGGCGTCCATACGTGGCAGCGAGTTCCTTCAGGAAATGGCGGGTAAACAGCGGGATGTCTTCTTTTCTTTCGCGCAATGGTGGAACAAAAAAGGGGATGACATTAAGACGATAGAAAAGGTCTTCGCGGAAGTTGCCGCGCGAAATCTCTTCTTCCAGGTCTTTATTGGTCGAAGCGATCACGCGAACATCGACCGTGATCGTTTCCTCGCTTCCCACGGGCGTGAAGTCCTGCTCTTCGAGGGTGCGGAGAACTTTGGCCTGGGTCTTCAGACTCATGTCGCCGACTTCATCGAGAAAAAGTGTCCCGCCGTGAGCGCGTTCGAATTTGCCTTCCTTGTCGGAGGCGGCGCCGGAAAACGAGCCTTTGCGGTGCCCGAACAACTCGCTTTCGATCAGATCTTCGGGTATGGCTGCGCAGTTGACTTCCACGAACATCTCTTCCTTGCGCAGGCTTTGCCCATGAATGGCGTGGGCGACGAGCTCCTTGCCGGTTCCTGACTCGCCGTAGATGAGCACACGCCCGTTTGTCGGCGCCATGAGCGCGATCTGCTGGCGCAGGGCTTTCATCGGTATGCTGTCGCCGACGATCACGTTTTTCGTCTGCAGTTGTTTCTTCAGTTCGACGTTCTCAGAGCGCAAGCGCTTGGACTCGATCGCGTTTTTCAGCAGAATGAGCGTCTTCGCGAGCGAGAGCGGCTTTTCCAGGAAATCGTAAGCGCCAAGTTTGGTGGTGCGCACGGCGGTTTCGATGGTGCCGTGTCCGGAGATCATGATGACCTCGGGAGGATCTTCGAGTTCGCGGACCCTCTGCAGCGTTTCCATGCCGTCGATGCCGGGAAGCCAGATATCCAGCAGAACCACGTCAAAGGGAGATTTCCGCAACAGATCGAGACAGGCCTCACCGCTCTCGACGGTGGAGGCAGAGTAGCCTTCGTCGGCGAGAATGCCGGAGAGCGATTCACGAATACCGGCTTCGTCATCGACGATCAGAATGTTAGGCATGTTGGGCGGTGAGGGTCGCCGAAGCGGTTTCGACCGCGACCGGAAGTTCGACAATGAAGCGCGTTCCGACGGGGCGATTCTCTTCCACGCGGATGGATCCGTGATGATCTTCAATGATGCGGCTTACGATCGCCAGTCCCAGGCCGGTGCCGCGTTTTTTGGTCGAGAAATATGGCAGAAAGAGCTTTTCTTTCAGCTCGCGAGTCACGCCATGGCCGGTGTCGGCGACGATGATCTCGACCGCGTCACGGCTTGCGACCAGCGTGGTGGAGACCGAGATCTCACGCACGATCGCATCGCGCAGAGCTTCCGCGGCGTTGTCGACCAAGTTCGCGACCGCACGTTTGATGGCCTCGGCATCGGCCATCACTTTGGGTAAATCATGCGCAAGTGAGATCTGCAGCCCGATTCCGTCGAGCCGGCCGTGAAACATGGAAAGAGCCGTATCGACCGCTTCGTTGATGTCAGTCGGCTGGGGCTTGGCGACAGGGAAACGAGCGAGCGTCGCGAACTCATCCACCAATCGGCGCACCGTCTCCACGGCTCTCGCTATGGTTCCGGCGCAAGAGCGCACAATCCCCAGCGTTGCGGGATCGGAGGGAGCCCGTTCCAACTGCCGCTCAATTCGTTCGGCGGAAAGCGCAATCGGAGTGAGCGGATTCTTGATCTCGTGCGCGACGCGCCGCGCCACCTCCCGCCACGCCGCTTGCTTCTGGCCCTTCAGCAGGTCGGAAAGGTCTTCGAAGACGACCACGTAGCCGGAGCGCTGGTCCTGTTGCCGCAGGGTAGCCACCGTGACGGCGACATTCAAAGAGTTGTGGGGCAGCTGCATTTCGACTTGGCTGGTTGTCATGCCCATGCGGTCGGCGCGGCGAATCAGCGGTTCGAAATCTTCCGACACTTCGGCAGGAAAGACCTCGGTGAGTGTGGCGCCGAGAAGATTGGCGCTCGAAGCTTCATTGGTTTCCGGATAGAACATGCGCAGCAGGGCCTGATTGACGTGCGTGATGCGGCGGTCGGCGTTGAGAGAGAGAACGCCTGTGGGAATGCTTTCAAGGATCGTCTCCATATGGCCGCGACGCTGATCGAGTTCGGCATTGGCGGCGCTCAGATCACGGATGGAAGCCTCGATTTGCCGCCGGCTGGCTTCGAGATCTTCCGCCATGCGATTGAAGGAGCGGACGAGATCGCCGATTTCATCGGCGGCGCGAACGTCAACCCGATAATCGAGCCGGCCGCGGGAGATCTCCTGCGTGGCCTCCGCGAGCGCGGACAGCGGCCGGGTCACAATCTTCGACAGGAACAAAGCCAGCCATGTGGTCACGAAAAGCACGATCATGGTCAGCAACAGCAGCAGCCCCATGTAGGTGCGGCGAAGCACCCGGCGTTCGCGAGACAGATTGTAGTAGCGCGCCTGGCTGGCCTGGACCTGACGCAAGGTTTGCGAGAATTCACGGGGCAGCGGGATGGCAACGACGATCAATCCTCCGCCGGAAACAGGGGCGCTCCCGACGGTATAATCCGTGCGGTCCCAGCTGAATTGCGCGGGATGCGACTCGCCTATCTCGGTGAGAGGGAGTTTGCCTTTCAGCGCAGACCAGGGCGCCGGAGAGTTGTAGCTGGCCTCGACATTACCGTCACGAAGCGCCAGTGCGAATCCGCCTTGCAGGGTCATTTCATGGCGTTCAAACACAGGCAGAACTCCGGAAAAGCCGTGTCCGGAAAAGGCGCGCTGCGTCTCGGGCGATGCCGCGATCGACGCCGCTTCCGCGTGGGCATTCTGCATGCCGTAATTCGCGAGCAGCGTGCCCATGGCTTCGATTTCAGAGCGGACTTCCTCGAGCGGAGCAGAAAACCACTTGTCGATCGAGCGGTTCATGAGGCCATAGGCAAACCAATACATCACGATGGCCGGCACGAATGAAAACAGCAGCGCCCCGGCGACCATCCGAGTGCGAAATTTCGATCCGAGCACTCCCAATCGCCGCTCCGCGAAGAGTTTCAGCAGATTGCGGGCGAGAACGAAGAAGAGGCCGCCAAACAGCAGCGAGATGAACAGCGACAGCGCGTAAAATACAACCGTCTGTTGGTTGGTTTCTGGCCGCAGAATGGTCGCGTCGAAGGCCGTTTGCGAAACCACGATGGCAAGCAGAACGATGACGGAAATCGACAACAGAATGATGACCTGCCTGCGGTAGGACATCTTGGGATTTCGAGTTGGAACCGATTGTGCCACTAAGAGAGCCCGCCGGACCCGGAGCGGCGGGCGAAACAAAGATTCATTATAGATGTAACAAGGGGCGGCGGGGCTCGCGAAGTTCCACCCGATGACTCTTTCCGCCCGCCCGAGCGTTTTGCAATCTCTTCGATCATCGCCCCATACGCGGGGTTTCGGCTGATAGGGCAGCTCGAAGAGCAGGGCCCCGCCGCGCGTGCCGTGGGCATGCCACCCAATCCAGGAATCTTTGTCGGTGAATCCCCAGGTTTGGATGGCCGTGCATACAGGATTTTGTAGGCAGGCACGAACATCGTCGCGCTTGGGGGTTCGTGCCTTCAGAGCCGTTGCCGTCCTAAAACAGCGGGGCTTTGGCATTTCCCTCGCGTGCCCAGCAGAACCGGCGCTCGCCATAGGCAGAGCCGGGTTCGGCGAAACCCATGCAGGGACTGGGGCAACATGCTGCTCCAGCGGTTGTCACAAGGGGCCAGGGGGGAAGTCGCCTGCAGCAAGCCGCTCGGGGTTGTGGTGGTGCTAGCGTAGACAATGGCCCTAACTTTCGGCCCTGAGCCTGCGAAGGCTAGGATTTCCTCGCCTTGTCGAAAGTCAAAATGTTCGGGGGTCGGATGCACCACTTCAATTCAATAGCGGCCATCAAAGCCTACCCGGATGAGTTGGCTGACGGGCCGGAAAATGGGCCGCGCCACTTCGGACAAATTCACCGGC
>JASHRE010000145.1 GCA_030037515.1 Candidatus Sulfotelmatobacter sp. | reverse complement strand
CCGACAAGTCGCTCGTGAAATGATCTCCGCCGATCGGGATTACACCGGTGTGGGCGACAGCTCCTTCCCGAAAAACGATGATTTCGGTCGACCCCGCGCCGAGATCGGCGAGGCAGACGCCGAGTTCACGCTCATCCGCGCGGAGGACCGAATCCGCAGCGGCGAGTGGCTCGAAGACCGTATCGTCGACGTGAACTCCTGCCTTGTTCACGGCAGTGATGACGTTCTGGGTTGCACTGGTCGCGGCTGTCACCATGTGCACGCGGACTTCAAGACGGGCCGCCATCATCCCAAGCGGATCGCGCACGCCGGCCTGGTCGTCGAGAATGAATTCCTGAGGCAGCAGGTGCAGGATCTCGCGATCGGGCGGCAGAGGAATCGCGCGGGCGCGCTCCACGGCCTGCTTGATTTCATCGCGTCCGATTTCGCGCGGACGCAGGCCCAGGCTGATGCCGCCATGAGAATTGAGTCCGCGCAGGTGCGATCCACCGATGCCGATAATCGCGTGCTCGATCGGCGCACCGGCCAGGTTTTCAGCGGCTTCGACCGCCTTCTGAATCGAAGCCACGGCTTTGTCGAGTTCGACGATGACGCCTTTGCGCGAGCCGCGCGAGTCGGCGAGGCCATGTCCGCGATAGCGCAGGCCGCTCTCAGTAACTTCGGCCATGAGAGCGCAGGTCTTCGAACTCCCGACATCAATCGCGGTTAAGAAATTTCCTTCCCGGTTTGCCATGCGTGATGAGTTCCAACTCCTAAAGCTTTGCTCGGCACCTCTAGAGCTGCGCCCTTTCAAAAATAGCCATGCGAGCCATGAATCCTCAGCTCTGGCCTCCATTCGGCGGCGGCTTCACAATCGCTGGACTGGGTTTCGGCGTCGTCGCCAGCGCAGGCTTGTTCGCAGTCGCGCCGCCCGGCTTCGCTGACGAAATCTGTTGCCTTGGCGCTGCCTTGTGGGGCGCGCCAGCTTTCTGCCCCGCGCGGGCGAGATGCTCCCGGAGCTGCCGCCCAGCGACCGGCGCTATCTTCGCTTTCGGTCTTGGCTTTGCAGTTTTCTTCGCCTGAGCCTTGGGGTTCAGCGCCTGAGGAGAAAGCTCGAATGCCGGCTTCGGCACGGCGTGGGTGTCGAGCTTGGTGACCAATGCCGCCGGTTTCACTCCCGCCGCAACCGCGGACCTCGCCGCAGCTGCGCTCAGGGCCGGAAGCTTCGGCTTGCCTTCCATCTCGGGATTGATAATGACCTGGTTGTCGTAGCGCAGGTTCACCGACTCCAATTTCTGAAACTGTTGCCGCCATTCGCGCACATGACTGACGTAAACTTTGTAGCGCTTGAGGTAGTCGGAGGAGCCAAGTTCGACCAGCACATCGCCGTCGGGATCATTGACCCGCACCTTCAAATCGTCGAGATCGGACAGATCAACTTCACTGAGATCCTGTGAATAACGGGCTCCTTCGGAGTCAAGCTCGCGAATCAGGCCGTTATAGGCTGTCATGCGGGGAGCGCGCGTCGAGAGCGGCTCGCCGGGATTCATCCCCAGAATGACGGGAAACGAATACTTGTGATTGTGCGGTAGTTCCATCAGCGTGCCGCCCGCGTCGATGAGCGAGATATGTGCTCCCACCCGCGCGAAGGCAACCGGCGTGCGCTCTTGAATCTCCACTTTCAACCGATTGGGCACAAAGCGCATCACGCTTGCCGATTCGACCCAGGGAATCTGCTCGAGCTGCGCCTTCTGCTGGCGCAAAGGAATGAAGAAAATATTGCGCCCGATGTCGGCGCCCATGACTTCGATGACCTGAGCGCGCGTGACGTTCTGCATCCCGGTAATTTCAATGTCGTCGCTCGACTGCAAGCGAAATCGCCAGGAATGCTCGCCGTAGCTGTAGAGTGCGATTGCCGCGATTGCCCCCAGGCCAAGAATCGCCGCGGCAGCCGAGGCCCAAAGCAATCCATGCGCGGTCTTTTTCGGAAGCGAACTGCGGCGGGCGGAAACCCGCTTTTGAGCCCGAAGAAAGGGAGACTCCTCGTGGGTGTCGAGATCAACGAGACGGGCGTCGTCGAGTTCCTCGCGCGGCGAAGCTCCGTAGCCCGAGTCGCTGGTGCGATCGGCGCGCGAGGGCGCGTACAACTCCTCCTGCAAGATGGTGGGACTGGATTTCCTCGCCATCAAACCAGAGTTGTCGCCAGGAATCGCTGAGCTTTTTCACTATAGCGACAATTTGATGCGGGAGATAGAGAAAAATTGGTTGCTTTTGCACAGGCAGGAATCGAGATCAGTACCCAGTTGTCAGTTCTCCGTGACGGCTCGCCGCTGCCAAGCCACGCTCGGCCGCAAGGCCGAGGACGGCTGCCCCCACATAAGTCGGTCAGCTTGCGAAAGCAAAAAAGGCGAACTCATCCGCGCCCAGGTCGGAAGCAGGGTAACGTCTACTCAATTGAGTCTTCGCTTGAGAAGCTCACGTTGACGGCGGGAGGCGCCGGCGCACCACTGATGTAGGGCAGCTCCGGTAGGCTCATACGAATGTGGGAGCAGCGGAGCTTCGTCCGCGCAAGCTCAATTCGGGGAATGCTGATCGCCGAAACGCCCGGAATTTGAATTTTCGCCGTCTCGACCCGTACATCCGGAATGCGCACGAAGGCGCAATGAGCCTGGCTCCGGGCCTCCATGCGGGCGCGTTCCGCTTGCATGCGAACACAGTGGGCCTGCTTTCGTGCCTCGGCCCGGGCATGTGCGGCCTCGGCCCCTGCCATCTCCCGGTCCGCCGTGGCCACCACCGTCTCCGAGAACGCCCTCACCTGATCGTGATTCGGAGCGCTCAAGGTCCTGGCTTCGGCCAAGAACTGATCGGCGCGGCCGCAAGCCAGTGCCACGACCGCCTCCGAAATATGTTGTGCCCGGTCGGCGATGCGATGCGCCCACTCCAGGCCGCCATCGTGATATGTGGCGTTTAGACCGGCGGCCAGCACTCCAGCAGCCAGCCATCCCCATGCTTGTTTCGATTCCATGACCGTAATCCTTATGGCAAATAGACGAGGGCCGCGGAAAAGCGTTAGCAAGGGAGGATACGAAGGGGATGGGAGGGAAGTTCCCGGGATCCGTGCTTTACCTCCGCTGAGAGTTATCGGCGTTTTTCGACAGCTGCCGATTCGGCAACTTTTCCGTCATCGCCCTAACTCTCTGCATGACAACGGGCGCGGCAGATCAGCAAGCCGCCGACGGCAGCGACTCGCCCAACGGGAACCCTGAGCCTTGCTGATGGATCGAAGTTCAGGACCAGCCCTTCCAACATCAAGGTCATCGGTCGGCTTCAGCGACAAAAGTTCCCGTATTTCATTCTTGCGGGAGCCAACTGTATTGAATGCGCCGAGAACACCTCGATCTGCATCCATTCCCCGAGCCATGGTCCGATGAAAAACGAAGCCGAGCAGCCCCGCTTTGCATATCCGGGGACGGGCCTTATCACTCACGGAAAGGCGTAACGCGGCCCTCGT
>JASHRE010000144.1 GCA_030037515.1 Candidatus Sulfotelmatobacter sp. | reverse complement strand
GGTACGCCATCCACCTGCTCAATTACACGAACCCAAACGCCCATCACGGCTGGCTCAGCACGGTCTACCCGCTGGGACCACAAATCGTCAGCATGACGTTGCCCAGCGGAGTGAAGATCAAGGCCGTGGAGCTGCTTCGCTCCGAAAAGGCAATTCCCTTCCGGCTCGCAGGCTCGGTGTTGCGCTTCACCATACCTCGTGTGGACGACTACGAGATCGCTGCCGTGACCGTCGGATGACTGGCTGCGCCACCCCACATCGTGGACGCGGGCTGCCTTGATGGCGGTTCGCGTTTCGCACTGAGTGGAGTAACATCTAGCCGCAACCATGACTACGAAACTGCTGGCTCTGGCAGCGGTGGTTGGGGCAGGGCTGACTTCCGCTTTTGCGGGTGCGCAATCCGTCAGACCGGACTCGCGCGTCGCTGACAAGGCGGCTGGACAGCGCGGCACGATCGTAATCGATAGCACGGTCACGATTCTTGTAAGTCCCGCTGCACCCGGCCCCGTTCAACTTGCCGCACAGGATCTAGCAGATGATGTACAGGCGGTATTCGGAACACGGCCTAAGCTGGTTCACCGGCCAGAGGATGCGGCTCGAACTGCGATCGTGATTGCTGTGCCGGAGAATTTCCCAGGCGCACTTGCATCCCGCCTTAGTTCTCCGGAATCGTTTTCCATCTCCGCGCGGAGAATACAGCGGAACAGCAAGCATTCCACGGAAGTCATATTGCTTGCCGGCGCGGATATGCGAGGCACGATCTACGCGGTCTATCAATTCTCGGAAGAATATCTGGGCGTAGATCCCTTGTACTACTGGACTGATAAGCTGCCGGTTCACCGGGCTGCCATTGCCGTACCCGCCGTTTTGAATGAAACATTCCCGGCCCCGGTCTTCACCTATCGCGGATTCTTTATCAACGATGAAGATCTTCTGACGGGATGGGCGCCGGGAGAGGCGAAAGATAAAACCGGAATATCGCTGGATGTCTGGAACAAGATCTACGAAACGATTCTCCGCCTGAAGGGTAACATGGTCGCACCCGGCACGTGGATTTTTCCCAACGAGCCGCAAGTGCAGCTTGCCGCGAAACGCGGGCTGATCATAGCGCAGCATCACGCGATTCCTCTCGGCCTGAACGTCGCCCGCTGGCCGAAAGACGTTCCCTACAACTACTCCGAGCACCCGGAAATTCTCGAACGGGCCTGGAAAAACGCGGTCCATTCCTACCTGCCGGGTCAGCAGGTCCTGTGGACGGTCGGCTTGCGCGGATTGTCCGACGTCACCTATGCATCGATGGATCCCGCGGTTCGCGATAACAACACTGCACTGGGAGCGTTGATCAGCAAAGCCATTGCGGATCAGATGCAGATTGTGCGTTCGGTGCACCCTGATGCAAAGTTCGTGACCAACCTGTGGCAGGAAGGTGCCAGACTTGTTCAACAAGGCGCGTTGAAGATTCCGCCAGAGGTCTCTATTGTCTGGGCCGACGACGGCTACGGTTATCTTGAGGATCACGGCGCGGTGGCGGCGGGACAGGGCATGTACGATCATGTGGCGATGATGAACGGGCGCGCCAACCAGCTCACAGAGATGATTCCGGTCGAGCGCAGCTTCTCCGAGATCGGCCGTTACGTGAAAGCCGGTGCGACAAGATATTCTCTCGTGAATACCAGCGACATTCGCCCAGTTTCGATGTCCATACGGGCGGTAATGAATGCGGTGTGGAAGGGCGTTCCCTCCGGCGACGATAAGGCGGGCGAATTCTATCGTCAATGGTCAACCGAAGAGTTCGGCAAGCAAAGCGCTCCCAAGCTTGTCAAACTTTATGAGAACTATTTCAGAGCTCCCGCACACTTGGGCGATCCGGTGCACGAATACGGCGACCAGTTGTATCACACCGAGGCACGGCGGATGCTGTTGACTTATATGATCGATTCTCCCCTGTATGCTCTGCCCAGCCAGGCACCCAACTGGGAACCTGCCCGCATTCTCGATGGCGCCCCTCTGGTCGGGCCTCACCCGCCGATAGCAAGGGAGTGGCTGGACCAGACCGCGGCCAGGGAGGTTCAGCAATGCGGAGAGGCTGCGCACCGCTGGGATGCGGTTTGGAAAGAAGCCCTCGCCATCGAGCCACAAATTCCGTCCTCTCGCCGCAATTTCTACCGCGAGCAGGTTCTTGCGATGATCGCCATCAATCGCCAAAGCAATCGCATCTTGATGCTGGTGTCGAGAGCAATTCAGGAAGCGGAAAAGGGAGATGGAGCGCAAGCCCACAAAGACATCGACGAGGCCCTCTCATCGTTCGACGAGATCCAGCGGGCAGAAGCTGCAGCGGAGTTCGGCAAGTGGAAGAACTGGTATCGCGGGGATTGGCTCACCGGCATTTACCGCACCCGCGAGTTGGTGACGGTGTTCTCCAAGTTCTTGGACGACCCCGAGACCCACCTTCCGCCACCTGTCCTATGGGACGGGTGGGAAGCTTACTACCACATCATGCACTACGAAGGAGACCGCTCCGCGGACGTCCAATAGAGCCGCCATGAGGAGCCCCGTCCGGAGCGCAGAACCTTGATGGCGGTGGATTTTGCGCTTGACCAAGCCAGATCAGAGCTCCGCTACCTGCGTTTCCGCGCCATTAAGTTCCGCCGACACATAACTCGAATAGAGCACGGCGGTCGTGTCCCGTGCCAATGCCATTCCTGAGAGCGGTTCACGGTCGTGCCAAATGCTTTCCATGAAATCCTGGAATTGTTGCGGGTATCCGTGCTGCCAGCTCTCGTCGGGAGCCGGATGGCTCCATCCTTGTTTGGTTCCGATCTTCTCGACAACATAAACGTCTTTGAAGCGTTCTTCGGCGGCGCAATACGTTTCGAGAGCGTTGATTGGGTTCAGATTGCAACGAGTGCGATGGTTATTGCAGACCACTTCGAGCGAATTCTGCACACCGCCAATCACGAGCTCGGAAGCAAAAATGTCAGCGATGGTTCCGTCAGAGAACGTTACGTGGACCAGGGCATAATCTTCGATATCTTTATAAGCCGTCCGCAGGAAGCCTTCATCGCAGTAACTTTTCAGCCGGGTGATCTCGTGAGTGCGGGCGCTGACTGTTAGGGGCCGGATGGGTACGCCATTTCTGGATTCTCCTTCGGCGTGCTTCAGATAGAGCGCAGCGCTCAGGGGATGGCAGCCTTTTCCGATCAGCGAGCCTCCGCCGGAAAACTCCCAGCTTCCATAGTAAGGAGAATGGGAACCGCTGTGAGACTGCTCCCCCCTCATCCAAAGGATTTGGGCGCCGCTCTTTACCACAATCTCTCGTTCCTTCTGGATCGTCGGCGCATAGACCCAATTCTCGGCATAACAGACCTTCTGCCCGCTCCCCGCCGCAGCTGCCAGGACCCGTTCGCAACTTCGCATGGTTTCGGCGAGCATTTTTTTCTTGGGAAAAGTATTGCCTCGAAAATCGGCCGCACCGGCGCCGAAATATCCGGTGAAAGGCTTTTCGATGATGACGTGCTTCCCGAGGGCAAGGGCCTCGACTGCAAGCCGCTCGTGGGAAGCGGGAGGTGTGCACAGGTCGATCACGTCCACCGCCTGAGACAGGTCCGCAAGAGTTGCAAAAGCTCGGATCTTCTTTTGCTCCGCAAATGCTTCGCGGGCCGGCTCCGTTTTAGAGGTGACTCCAATGACCCGGACGGGCACGCCGTGGACGCGGTTGAGGCCCTCCCAGTGAAACCGGGCGGCGAAGCCGGCTCCGACAATCCCGACGCGAATTGCTTTCTCCGTCAACGAGCCCTCACTTCAACCAGGATAGAAACGACTGGTTCGCGGCCATACATTCTCGCATTTTGTCGCGATGCCGACGATATGGGCAAAGCGCGGCCGGCTAACGTAGGATTGTGGCATGAACCACATGAGCTGCCGAGATCTATATGTTGCTCTTTCGGCTCTTATACCCATGAGGGCGACGAGAACTCAAGCAAGGCTGCCGCCTCGGCCGGAGAAATCTAGAACGCTTTTGCAGTCGGAAGTTTTGTCACTCGATCGAGCACCCGTGACCATGGGCGCAAATGGAGCAGAGAGATGGGAGCTCCTTCAAGGCGTACTTGCAACCGGTGAATCGATCGCCGTACACGAGTCGCAGCAGCCAGCCGGCGTCGCACCGAATCCGCCACACACGATTCAACACTCGGAGCTCATTCTGGTGCAGGAAGGAACGCTACTGTTTGAGCATGACGGCAAATCGGAAAAGATTGGTGCGGGCGGAGTGATCTTGGTTGCGCCGGCAACGAGGCACGCCGTAAAGAACGTGAGCGATGGTCCCGCAAAGTACCTCGTGATCGCCATTGGCGGGGATACAACATAAATCATTCCGGCGCAGTTGCACACGGAGGGGGAAAGCATGAATCACATGAATCGTCGCGAAGCATGCCTCGCCGTTGCCGCCCTGGCAGTGCTTGGCGGCAAGACTTTTCCGGCACAAGCCGAACGGACAAATGATCCAGAAAAGGAAAACTTGCTCTCCAACTCCGAAACGTTTTGCTTCGACCACCTTCCGGTCACCGATCTGCCAGATGGCGGGACCATGCGAAAGGTCCTTTCCGGCGTTCTGGTCACGGGAGAATATGTCGAGGTTCACGAAACCATGCTGCCTCCCGGCAAAATGCCGCATCCGCCGCATCGGCATCGAAATTCGGAAATTCTTTATATCCGCGAAGGAAAACTGGAGTTTCTGAATGATGGTAAACCGGAACCGGTGGGCCGCGGCGGAGTCGTTTTTGCAGCCTCCAATGTGTTGCACGGCCTGAAGAACGTCGGCGACACTTCGGCAACCTACTTTGTGGTGGCAATCGGAAGGCCAACGGCATCAAGTTGACGATGGCGACGTTGTCGAACGGCGATGAACCGGATAGATCATGTTGCCAGTTGATTAGTTGATTTATGTGGTCCCCAGACGTGGCGGCCGCTGTTTGCGCAGGTCACGCCGGTACCAGAACGGTTTCAAGTAATGTCGCTGGGTGCGGGTTGCAACCGTCGCCGGCGAGAGTCCCCGTTCCACCTCCAGGTGGCAACAGAGCGCGTCAACCTTGTGCCGATGTGGGGGGGTATCACACGATCTGATTCCCGGAGTCGGCCGGCAAACCGGAGCCAGTTGCGCGTCGTCTATCGAAACTCCTGGTCGGTCTGTTCGGGTCCGCGACTGCTGGCATTTTGATACCCACGGTGGTGCCATCGTTCAGTCAGCGGCGGGTTCGACATCGCTCCCTTCCACCGGGCTGGGACTCGTGCAAGTGAAAAAGAAGACACCGACCACAGCAGCTGACAAGACACCAGAGCAGGTGTCGTGCAGATGCCCTACTCCTCTCGCAGAGTTTCGGCCGGATCAATCTTCGCAATCCTCAAGGCTGGCACGGTTGCGGCCAACAGCGTGACAAAGCCAAGCGTAAACACCACGGCAGTCAGACTTGTTGCATCATAGACGCGTACGCCGTACAGTACGCTGCGCATCAATCGTAATGCTCCGCCGCAGAGAATCAGTCCCACAACAATACCCAATAGTGAGGCTTCTACTCCCGAGCGTCCGACCTGTACCATAGCTTGGCTGAGTGTCGAGCCTAGGGCCATACGGATTCCGATCTCGCGTTTCCTCTGAGCAACCATGTTGGCGACCAAAGCAAAGATGCCAACCGCACTGAGTAGCAGCGCTAGAGCGGCCATCGCTCCCAAAAGAGCGACTTCAATGCGCTGGGTCACGAGGGCTTGTGCCAGGAGATCATTCATGCTGTAAAATCCCGAAAAGGGCAGGTTTGGATCAACGCTGGCTAGCGCCCGCTGTATCTCAGCCGTCAATCCCTCTAGCCGACCTGCCGTACGGACTACCCAGTCTGGCTGAAACCAGACATGCACCAGCGAAAGATATCCGGCGTTCACTTGGGCGGCTGGAATGTACATGGTCTGCTCGCTCACGAGCGGCGCGATCTGGTCCAGGTTGGAGGAAATCGGGACATCGGCTATCTCGCCCACGATGAGTGTGTCTTTGTTGATGTAGCGGCCCACGGGACTGGCTCCGCCATAGAACTTTCGTGCGAATGCTTGGTTTACCACGGCCACGTGCTGTCGGTCCGGGCCGTCGGCATCGATAAACACGCGGCCCGCAAGCACTGGCATCTGCAAGGTCTCAAAATAGCCGGGCGTGACATAGACCACATCTGTCGCATCCTGCTGGCCAGCCTCCTTGCCGTCGCTGAGGGTGACTCCGTCGTTGAGTGTGCTTTCGTAAGGCAGGCTCAATCCAACGGCAGCATCCTGCACGCCGGGAATCTGTCGGATCGCAGCAGTGCTTTGATCCAGAAGCTCTCGGAAGGCCACTGGATCGTGGAAGTGGGAGTCGTCGAGCGAGGCCTTGGCGACTACTACGCCATTGGGGTTAAACCCTGGGGGCAGTGTCTGCAGATAGATCAATGTGCGGATAACCAGTCCCGATGCGGCAAGCAACAGCACCGTAAGGGCAACTTCACCTGCGATCAGCGTTTGGCGCATGCGCACGCTGCTGGCTCCCGCCACAGCGCGGGCTGCCATGGATAAGCGCAAGTTGACCTTGCGCGCGGCGAGCGCTGGAAGCATGCCGAACAAAACGCTGGTCAATAGCGAGGCCACCAAGGTAAAGACCAGCACATTGCCATCGAGGGCCACCCTCGCGACGGGAAGAAAGTGCTCGGGCAGTAACAACAAGAGCCCACGCAAAGCAACAAAGCCCACGCCCACACCAACCACTCCGCTCACGACTGCCAGCAGCAGGGTTTCGATCCAGAACTGCTTCTGGATCTCCCAGGACGATGCACCCAGCGCCAACCGCGTCGCCACTTCCGATGTGCGCTGCAGCATGCGCACCAGCGTCAAGCCCGCAAGATTGGCGCAGGCGATGAGCAGGATAAGACCCGCCACCAACATCAGCGCTAGCACCTTCGGACGCAACGAGTCGGTTTCGCCCTTCTGCAGTGGCACCGAGTAGTAGGTGATGTGTGCGCCGGGATTGTCCCTAGCAAAGCGCTCCACCCGCAGAGCCCAAGCCCGGTTAATCTCTGCATCCGCCTCTTGCCAGGTTGCGCCGTCGCGCAGCCGTGTGATGACGTCGAAGTTTGTTCCTGAACCTTCACCTTCGCGGCTAGGCTGAAGCGCTGTGTATAAATCAGCGTTCAAGGGAGTCGTGATGGCCTGCGGCAGCACACCCACAACTGTGTAAGGTTCGCCCTTTAAAAGGATCTTTCGGCCAACAATGGCGCGATCAGCACCGAACAGATCGCGCCACAGTTTGTACGTCAAAATGGCGACCTTGGCCCCATGCGGACGGTCCTCATCTTCAGAAAAGTTGCGTCCAATGAAAGGATGAAGAGCCAGTACGTCGAAATATCGAGCCGAGACGCGTCCGTCATGCACGTACTGCACTGCCGAAACCGCCTGCAGGTTTACGCCCGACGTGCCTCCCGAAATGGCGGTGATCAATGCGGGGGCACCGTCACGTAACCATTCCCACTGCTCACCATCCAGGTCGCGCCGTTCTTGGGAGCCCCCCCGACCTGTGATCCTTGTGTAAATGGTGCCCATCCGCTCCGGATGCGCGTAAGGGAGGCCTTTAACCATCAATGCGTTCACCAAAGAGAAGATCGCCGTGTTGGCACCAATAGAAAGTGCCAGGGTAACGATAACCGTGGTTGCGAATCCGGGATTGCGCCACAGCTGGCGCACGGCTAAGTTGAGATGGTGCCCCCAATTGTTCATGGGCTGTCCCTCACCGCTGAATCTACCACTGCGTCCGTTATAGGCAAATGGGTCGACAACCGAGCCCAAGTTCCGAGCGTCGCTTTGGCCGGGACTAGAGAGCTGCCGGTGTCAGTTGCACACAATTGGGTGCGTATCAGTCACGGTCGCGTCGTGCAACTCGAGATGGCAGTCATCATGGTCCCTCGGGCGATCTCGGTCGCAGTATGTTCTGTGGTTATGTTGGGCGATCGGTCACCCAGAATCTGATCGAGCCAGGTCCGAGACCTTACCAGCCAACATAAGCTGGAGCAGAACATGCGGTTTAGGTTCTCAAGAACATAAGCCGCAGATGTAGGCCGAATCTTTCACCCAGACGCAGCAATAGCAGATCAGGATGGCAAGACATCGGGCTTCGGCGGGAACGGGCACCGCAGACAGGTCTCGGCTCCCGGAGAAGAACAGGGGATCAGGGCCAGTGCGCTCTGCGAGCATAATGCACTTAATCAAACTGAGAACCCTTGACTCCGATCCCCTTCTCATCAGGGCAGTCGTTTCTCCTCCGGAGGCCGATTGCCATGTTGCATTTCCAGTCGGCGACGTCTACTGCGATTCGTGGCGCTTGATTAATGAACCCACTTCATAGACAGCCGAGCTCCAAGGCATGGTCAGAATGAACCGTGCCGGGTTGGGACACCCCTTGAAGTTGATCGTGAACGCCACGCTAGCCGTGCCGTTGGCCGGGACGTCTCCTACGGGAACGGGAAAACTTCCACCCGGCGCTGTTACAACCGGACTGCATCTGGAACCATCTGTCGCGAACAGTCTGAAGCTGGCAATCTGCGTGTTGTAGGCCGGTTGGCTGCTGGGGTTTGTCGCCGTGATCGTCCAGGTGCGCGTGCCGCCGATGGTTCCGGTCTTGCTGGAAACGGCGAACGACAAGCCGGAGCCGGGCAACTGGGTGGGATTTACCATTCCCCAATACGCGGGCTTCGCCTGCAGTCCTGCGTTGAACGGCAGCGGGTCGTCAAGATGCGCGCAGGGGAAGGTGCTAAGCCAGGTATCGTCGTCCGCAAATCCCCAGAAGGTAACGGCGCTGAGCCATGGCTTCAGGAAACGCAGTGCGGCGAAGTACTGGGCATAGAGCCAACCCTGCTCGGCCAGAATGGAAGGCGGCACGACGCCGTTGTTGGCGCCGTAGTTGCTGGCCTGGCAGGTGGCAGCAGTGGCGTCTTGTGCCGCGGTGTAGACGCTTTCGTCCATTTCGGTGATCTGCTGGTCGATGTCGGGAACTGCAACGGCGACGGTGCCAATCGCGCCGACCATAGCCAACGTTGACGGCGAGTCGATGTGATTGTGCATCTCGTGTCCGATGCCGTCGACCGGGATGCCTCGCTTCCTAAGTCCGCTAACGACCCGAATCATGCAAGCCAGGCGATTCGCGTCGGTGGTGTTGTAATCGTTGATGAACAGTTTGGTCCCCGGCGGGGCGTATTGGCGCGCCGCCTCCAGGGCGATGTCGATGTAGCTGGGACCGAGCACCTGGTAGAACGGTCCGTGATAGAGGCAATCAGACTGAGTCGGGTCCAGTGGTTCATTGACCACGTCCCAGGCATAGACGTTCTTGCCGAAGTGCTCGACCTCGCTCTGAATGTGCTCTTGAATGTAGCCGGTTACTGCGGCCTGATTGGCGGCTGAATTGGTTCCATCGCCGAATGCATAAGATGGAGTCTGCTCGCCGGTGGCCCACACCAGGTTGTGGCCGCGGATGCGCATGTTGTGACAAATGGCCAGCCCGACCTCGGCATCGGCATTGCCGAAGGTGTATGTGCCTTCCGAGGCTTCCACCGAGATCCACTTCATGTCGTTCCCCGACACGATACTGTTGAAATGCTGGGTCAGCAGTTGCTCGTGCGGGCCGGAAAGGTCGGTAGTATCAATTTCGGCGCCGACGGGGAAGAAATGCGAGAAAGTCTGGTAAATGGAGGGAATGTTGGTCTGAATGGTCGGCGGCGAAAGGTACGTCAGTTGGAAATCGTCGATGTAGAACGACACCAACGGCGTCTGATCGCTCGAGGAGGTCTGCAGATAGAGATACGCTCCCTGCCCACCCTGATCGTAATTGGAAGACATGAGGTACTGGGGAACATTTACCTGGTGCCACTGACCGTCGCCGGGAATGGTAATAGCGGTGATTCCCGGATAACTGACGTTCCCCAGAAATGTGGTCTGAAGGCTCATGTTGATGGTGTGTTGCTGGCCGTCAACCGGCTCAATCTGCACCCACACGCTGATGGCGTACTCCGAGCCCGGGTACATTATGTTGCTGACGCTGATCTGCGGACCGTCCCAGTAGGCTATGCGATTGGTGATCAGGAGGCTGTTTGTGCTGTTATATGCCTCCGCCGTCGTGTTGGTGAGCACGGACTGGCCCGAGCGCGAGCTCCAGCCGTCCAGTCCGCCATCTTCGAAATTGGTGCTGAGGCCCGCGTTGTTCTGCTGGCTCACGGGCACCGGAGGCGGCACAAGTTGACCGATGGTGACGTGGGCGATGTAGAAAGAATCGGTGGCGCTGCTTGACTGTATGTACAGCGTCAGAGCGGACGGCGGACCGGGAATGTTGGAGAAGGTGAAGGTGCCCGTAACCTGTGTCCAGACCGTGCTCGACAAGGCGCCGGAGGTGGCAATGTTGGTGTAAGCGGAGTTGTCATGCGCGTCGTTCTGGCCGCAGTTTTCCAGCTTAGCCGAGATCGTCGCGGTGGGATTGCTGCTGTCGGCCGCGGCAAGAAGAACCCAGGCCGAGATCTGGTAGATAGCTCCAGGCACAATTCCACTGACCGTCAGCAGATTCAGGGCCGGGCCCATGTAGCCCGCGGTACGGTCGGTGACTGCGAGCGCGCGCGCATCGCCGCTTGGGTCGAGGATCGGCGGTGCCACGTTGGTGAGCGTCGCCGAGCCGAACGGGAACCAGCCGTCCAGTCCACCATCGGAGAAAGTGTAAGTCGCCACCGGCGTTCCACCCGGAGGCGGCGCGGTCTCGGTGATCACGACGTCGGCGAGATAGAAGGATTGCGCGCTGGTGGGGCCGACCAATTGGGCGTACAGAGTTAAACCCGTTGCCGTGGCGCTGACGGTGTAGCTTCCACCGATCTCGGCCCAACCCGAGGCGGTTACCGGCACCTGATAATTGCCGATCGTGTCGTAGCAGGTGCCTCCGGAGCAACTGGGATCGGTGCGTTGCATGGTAAAGTTTGCGTCGGTGGCGGCTTCTCCGCTGCTGAGCATCACGTAACCGGTAATCGTGTACTGTGCGCCGGGCTGCAGGACGCTGGTCAGCGAAATGGAGGGGCCACTGCTTTGGCCGCTGCTGTTGGTTGTGGTCAACAGACTGTAAGAGCTTCCGCTCGGGCCGTACGCCGCGGCATTGCTGGCGACGGGTGTGCTTGCCCCGTTAAATGAGGTCCATCCGTCGGCGGTTCCGTCGGCGAAAGTATAGGTGACTATGGTTTGTGCGCTCAGGCGGCTTGCTCCAAGCAGCGCAAGAACCAGGACCACCGGCATGACAAGGGCGATCCGGTTCTGTGATGAAGGCCGATGGTTGTGCTCTGTGGAGGTGTGAAACATCGCGGTTTCTCCTTTTAATCAGACCTTATCGACGCGGACAATCAGTCCGACTTCCATTTGTTCGTTTACGGGATTGCGGAGGGCGGCGCGGGCGCGCTCAAGATCCCGCCACCTATCCAGGAATCGTCAGTCATCAACTCCGACTTGGCCTTGCCAAACCGGTCGGGATCGATGCGGGTGCAGAAACCGCCGCTGCCAAATACAGAGTTGTGTCCCTTGCTGAGGAGCGGGATTGCTCGCGAACCGGATAGGGCGGGCAGCCAAGCTATGGCGCCACCAAAGCTTGTGATCGCTTCCACGGAAGAGCGGAAGCCAAAATTCGCCGTGCTTTGTGCGCTTGACACAAAACCGGGTGAGAGCACAGAGCAAAGCGTATACAGCAACCTGAGACGATGCATGCTCGATTGACCTCCTTGTGGAATCAATGAACAAGACCATCCCGGGCTGGCATTGACTTTCGCCAGCCCTGCGACGAGTGCCACGGACTTTAACTCATCGGAAACGTTTACGTCAAGAACGAAAACGTTTACGGCAAAGATATGGACAAGCGGCGTTTTACCCGCTTGGCGAACCGCCGAGTGCGGGCGGACGCCCCATCGCACGGTGGCCCCGCGCGGGCGGCTGGCCGCTACGATGACCTCGGCCCAGCGGCTGTGGCGGCCCCGTGGACGCCGAGGCGCACAACCGGTGGCCGGAGCTAGCGATCGTCTGAACGCGCGCGAAGGTGAAGCTCCCACCCCAGCCATGCGCCGAGAGCAGCGCTGACTGGAACCACCGCGGTGTGCCAAACGAGGATGTGCGCGGCCTGGAAGTTCGCACAGTGCAATTCGAGAAAGCCCACACCAGCCAGGCCGCCCAGCGTGCCGGCGACCAGTCCCGCGGAAGCTGGTTTGACCGCGAACCCGCGGCGAAGCATCAGCCAGCTCAGCAATCCGGCGGGAATTGCGCAGAGAAGACCGGCGGCCAGACATGCGATGCCGGCCGAAAAGAAATGGGCGGTGTGGTAGTCGCGGAACAAAGACGCGAACATGGCGAGCAGCGCGACGCTGCCGAGCGCCGTCAGCGCGCCGGGAGAGACGCGAAACCGGCTCGCCGGAATCATCTGATTGACGAAGCCGACGGCAGCCAAGCAGGCGAGGATGCCGAGGGCGGGAAACACCAGCGAGCGCTCGAGCAGATTCATCTTGGCGAGGCCAAAGAAGCCCGCGCGCGCTGCACCGGCCAGGGAAACAGCAGCGCAGACCAGAACCAGGCCCACGGCCATCAGCCAAACCGGCGGCATCGGTCGTACGGGGCGCAACGACGTTTTGATCGAGCGGCCGATGCGCTCGAGCATCAGCGGATCGAGGTCCTGCGGAGCCTGCGCGGCCTCTTTCAGGAGGTCGTCAATCTCTTCATCTTTCACCAGAGTCCCCCCTCCGCCACTTTTTCGGGCCCGCGGCGCCAATCGTTTCCCGCAGCTTCTTGTAGGCGCGGTGCGCTTTTTGCTTCACCGATCCCACGCTCGACGACGTGGCGCGCGCGACCTCCTCAAGTGACATGCCTTCGACCTTCAACATGGCGATAACCTCGCGCTGGCCCTCAGGGAGCGGCGCCAACAACGCCTCCAGTTCGCCAGCTGGGCGCGCGGTTGACGAGAGAGCTTTCGACATTTCCTCGAACTCCTTTTCGCCAGCTAGGGCGCGGATGGACTTTCGATAGTGATCGACGCGAACGTGCCGAGCAATGGCGTAGAACCAGGGCAGCGCGGGCTCGCCGGGGCGATAGGTGTGACGCACCTTGTGAATACGCAGCCAGGTTTCCTGCAGCAGGTCATCGGCGTCGACGCGGCTCATCGAGGTTGCAAGAAAAAACCGCTGCAGGTGCGGACTGATGCGAGCGATCAGAAGTGTGGCTGCGGCAAAGTCGCCCTGTTGATAGCGGACCATCAACATCTCGAGATTTTCGCCGGACTGCATGGGTTGGAACGAGCAACTTGAATCTTCAGCGCCTTCGCGCAAATGCCTAGCCACATTCGCCTGTCTGCCACCGGCCGGTCACAGCCCCAAATCCCAATTTCGACCGATTGCGCCGAAAAGTTACGCCGGATACGAAAGAATTGAGCAGCATTTTATTTTGCGCGATTTCGCCCGGCGGACCGTAACTTAGCGCGAGCTGGAAGCGAATTCCATCTCTGAACGCGCCCGCTGCCGGGACCACTCCCGCGCTCGCGGCGCGGAACAACTTCATCGCAAAATATCCAGGAGACCACGATGAATAAATTGTGCCCGACGAAGCTTCCTTTGTGGCGCGGCGGTTTTGTGCCGGCTGCGCTCATTCTCACCAGTGCGCTTGCGGTTCACGGCCAACCCGTGCGCAGCCCGCTGGT
>JASHRE010000143.1 GCA_030037515.1 Candidatus Sulfotelmatobacter sp. | reverse complement strand
AATCGTAAACCCTTCCGAAGCCGCAATCGATCGGAGGCCGCTCACCAGGAACTCGCGTCCAATCACGATGATCGCGACCCATGCCGGAACCAGCACGGGGTTGAGCTGCACCAGCATGACGAATGCGGCTGCGATCAGAAGCTTGTCGGCAAGAGGGTCGAGAAGAATCCCAATCGTAGTGATCTGATCGCGCTTGCGTGCCAGATAGCCGTCAATGCCGTCGGTCATGGCGGCGGCGATAAAGATAGCTGATGCCAGAAGCTCTTTTTCCCCGGGCACGCTGGAGAAACGGCTGCTGGAAAGAATCCAGATCAGCAGAGGAATGCTGAAGATTCGAATGAGCGTGATGGAGTTGGGCAGGTTCACAACCCGGCGGTCCTGAGGAGCCAAACGCTCCCACGATTATGCTCCAGCAGGCAGGGGAAGGCAATGCTGCAGATGCCGGAGGATTTTGACTGCTCCCCACGCCTTATAAGACTTGCTCAGATCTCTAAAGGCAGGGGCTTTAAGCTCGATCTGGTAAAAGATCTTTCATCCCGGGGTTGGACCCGGGCGGGCGATGAAAACGGCGCTGCCAAGCTGCGCTCAGCCCCTCCAGATCAGGCGTAGATCCCGCGCTGGCGAATTGTGTACGCTACGCGGTCGATCGCCAGCATGTAGGCGGCGATGCGATTATTCACGCGGTGGGTCTCGGCATAGCGGACGACGTCTTCGAATGACGATTTCATAATCGTCTCGAGCTGCTCGTTCACGACCGATTCTTTCCAGAAGTATCCCTGGCGATCCTGGACCCATTCGAAATAGGAGGTTGTCACGCCGCCGGCGTTGGCCAGAATGTCGGGAACGACGAAGACGCCCTTTTCGCTGAGAACATCGTCGGCGGCGGACGTCGTCGGGCCGTTGGCGCCCTCCGCCAGAATGCGGCATTTCACGTTGTCGACGTTGCGGCTGGTGATGACGTTTTCCGTTGCGGCCGGAATCAGGATCTCGCAGTCGGTGACCAACAACTCGCCGGAATCGTAAGGCTCGGCGCCTGGGAATCCGTGAACGGTGCCGGTTTTCTGGCGGAATTCGACCAGCGCTTTGAGGTCGATGCCGTTTTTGTCGTAGAGCCCGCCGCCGACTTCGGCAATGCCCACGATCTTGTATCCGGCTTCGTACATCAGCAGAGCAGCATTGGAGCCGACGTTGCCGAATCCCTGCACGATGACGCGCGCACGTTGCCGATCGATCCCGAGCTTACGGCAAGCCTCGTCGCAAACGATCATGACGCCACGGCCGGTCGCTTCGCGGCGTCCGCGCGAGCCGCCGATGTTGATGGGTTTGCCGGTCACCACCGCGGTGACGGTCTGGCGCATGTGCATCGAGTAGGTGTCCATCATCCAGGCCATGACTTGTTCGTTGGTGTTGACGTCGGGGGCGGGGACGTCTTTTTCTGGGCCGAGGAACTCGATCAGCTCCGCAGTATAGCGGCGCGTCATGCGCTCGACTTCGGCCATCGACATCTTGTGCGGATCGCAGATGACCCCGCCTTTGGCGCCGCCGAAAGGAATGTTGACCACCGCGCATTTCCAGGTCATCCAGCTGGCGAGGGCCCGGACTTCGTCGAGCGTGACGTCGGGCGCGTAGCGAATGCCGCCCTTGGCCGGACCGCGAGCAATCGAATGCTGCACGCGGAAGCCGGTGAATACTTCGAGGTGTCCATCATCCATCTGCACCGGAATGTGAACCGTAATTTCGCGGTTGGGATAGCGCAGCACCCGCCACAGGCCTTCATCGAGATTGAGTTTTTGAGCGGCCAGATCAAAGCGGGCGCGCTGCGATTCCCATGGATTCGCTTCTTTATCCACTTGCGGTGCGGTGGTCATGGTTGTCATAGAAAAAGTTTCTCCAGAATCATGGCCGGTCGGATGCGGTCGCCGGTGGGCGTTTTCATGAGAAAACGGAGCAAACGACTCCGAGTATATGAGCGGGCACTGCGGGGAAGCAAGCTGGGCGGGGGCCGCGGGCATAGTGTAGTTTGGTTCGGTCGTAGACGGCTGCTCCGCTTTGCTGGCTAAGCGGGACGCGCGCAGGTGACCATCTGGCCTTGGGTGCGTCCCAGCAGGGGCGGGTATCCATGAGACTTGTTGCTTGTCTGAAGAACCAGAATCCCATGCGTCGAGAAGGTAATCATGCCGAACAAGGCCGTTGTGGCGTGCGTTTCAATTCTTCTTCTGGTTCCGGCGGGATTTTTGCTGAACGCCGTCCCTGCGCCATCGAGTCCGGACTATACCAGGGACGGCGAACTGAAACTGCCTCGGAACTACCGGCAATGGGTGTACCTGACCACGGGCTTCGACATGAGCTATAACCCGAATGCGACGCAGATGGATCATCACATGTTCGACAACGTGTTCGTGAATCCCGAGGCGTACAGCGCCTTCTTGACGAATGGGACATGGCCCGACAAAGCCATGCTGGTACTCGAGACCCGCATGGCAGAAGGGAAGGGATCAATCAATCAGCGAGGCAATTTTCAGGGGACCGGCGTCGCGGGGATCGAGATCCACGTGAAAGATGGGGCGCGCTTCCCTGGAAAGTGGGCATTCTTCATTTTTGATAACGCGAAGACGGCAAAGATGGTTCCGACCGACATGCCGTGTTATAGCTGTCATGCCGAACACGGGGCGGTGGATACGACGTTTGTGCAGTTCTATCCCACGCTGCTGCCGTTGGCGAAGAGCAAGGGCACGCTCAGCGCCACGTATGTGAAGGAAAACGCGGCCGCACACCAGTAGTCTGGTTCTCGCAGTTTTGCTCCGACCAAGTCCCCACTTCTGGCCAAGCCGGGTATGGGGGCAAGCAGTTTTATCGAGGTTTCACCACTCTGGCAGTTTCCGCATCGTCATCAAATCTGCGCGCATTTATCCTGCTTTAGCGGTTATGCTATGGGACGCCCTGCCGCAGAGTTCTGATTCGCCGCATCCGGGGATTGCACGTGAACATTGACCTTATTGACAGATTGTTTGGCCGGCCGCTGGCCACGGAAGAAGAAAAAGCCGAGCGCATTGGATGGTTCAAAGGCATTCCGATTTTTGGACTCGACGCACTCAGTTCCGCGGCCTACGGGCCGGAAGCCGCACTGACGCTGCTGATCCCTCTCGGTATGGCGGGCTCGCGCTATGTCTGGCCGATCACGATTGGCATCGTCATTCTGCTCGGGATTGTTTATTTTTCGTACCGGCAGACGATTGCGGCATATCCGCAGGGCGGAGGGTCATACACCGTCGCGACAGAAAATCTTGGCGAAGGTGCGGGATTGCTGGCCGCAGCGGCGCTGATGATCGACTACGTTCTGACAGCGGCGGTCGGCATTTCGGCGGGCGTGGGCGCGCTCGTTTCGGCGGTGCCATCGCTGCAGCCGCACACACTTCCGCTCTGTCTGGTGATACTGATTCTGATCACGATCATCAATCTCCGTGGTGTGCAGGATACGGGGGGCCTTTTCCTGACACCGACTTATATTTTCGTCGCCTGCTTGCTGGGGCTGATCGCCGTAGGGCTGTTCAAGACCATTGCAGCTGGAGGGCATCCCGTCCCAATGGTCGTGTTGCCCAAGCTGTCGGGTGCAACGGCCACCGTGAGCGCCTGGCTGCTGCTGCGAACGTTTTCGAGCGGCTGCACCGCGATGACCGGAGTCGAAGCCGTGAGCAACGGCGTAATGGCGTTTCGCGAGCCGACCGACAAATGCGCAAAGCTGACGCTGACGATCATTATTGGAATTCTGATCGTCATGCTGCTAGGAATTGCGTTTCTCGTACCGGCGTATGGGATCGCGGCAACCGATCCCGGTTTGCCCGGATATGACAGCGTGTTGTCACAGTTGTTGGCTGCGGTTACCGGACGCGGCATTTTCTACTGGCTCAGCATCGGGTCCATTCTCGTCGTGTTGTCCTTGTCGGCGAACACCGCGTTCGCCGATTTTCCGCGGCTGGCGCGGGCCATCGCGCAGAATGGATATCTGCCGCATGCGTTCGTCCTTCGTGGACGACGCCTGGTCTTTGCGCAGGGCATCTATTCGCTGGCGCTGTTGACTGGCGCGCTCCTGATTGTTTTTCGTGGTGTCACCGATCGCCTGATTCCGCTTTACGCGGTGGGAGCATTTCTCGCCTTCACCCTCTCGCAGGCCGGCATGGTGATGCACTGGAAGCGGCACGGCGGACCGGCATCGCAGCACAGCATGCTGCTCAACGGCTTGGGCGCTTCTGCGACCGGCATCACGACCGCAGTAGTGCTGGTCGCGAAGTTCATTGACGGAGCATGGATTACCGTTTTGCTGATTCCGCTGCTGATCTGGATGATGCTCTCGGTGAAGAAGCACTATTCGCTGGTCGGGCTGGAGATCAATACCAACAATCCCGTCGAAACCGCAAATCTTCATGAACCGATTGTTTTATTGCCGCTCGATCGCTGGAGTCTTGTAGCCGACAAATCACTGCGCTATGCCTGGACGCTCTCGAAGGAGATACACGTTCTACACGTGCATTTCGGAGAAGAGACCGAGAGCTTGTGCCGCAAATGGGGCGAGATGGTCGAGAAGCCGGCCCAGGCGGCAGGGCTTCCGTTGCCGAAATTGGTGGTGCTCGACTCGCCCTATCGCTTCATCGTGAGGCCGATTGTCGACTATGCGATTCAACAACAAATTCTGCATCCGGATCGCAACATCACGGTGCTGGTTCCGGAGCTGGTCGAGAGCCATTGGTGGCATTATTTCTTGCACAACAATCGTCCGGAGGCGATCCGAGCACTCCTGCTCTTCAACGGAAATCAGCGGATCACGGTCGCGTCGATTCCCTACCACTTGAAGGCGTGAGCAACGCATGGGTGGCACGGTTGCCGGCCGTTGATTTCCTCGGAAGGCGTGATTTCTGTGTCGAGTCCGCCGCCACGACGGCGGTTCACCCTCAAAAATTCCTCCCCGTCGCTCGAAAAGCGCGACTGACTCGGACCGGGCACCGCCGTCATCAATTTTCCTTCTTGCCAAGTAATTTGTTCCGATTATTGACCTGTTTCAACCTGACTCCGGATAATCGCGGAACTTTGGGGTTCGGTCGTTCCTGATATCTCAAGCACCTGGAGCGTGCTCTGTCGTGTGCGCGCGCGAAGGGACATTCATGCCGGAACGAGCGGGGGGAATTCGCATGAGCCGTTCGAAGATCATGGCCTGTTGGTTGGTGGTCACCTGCGCCGCGCTGACCATGAGGGCGCAGCAGATTACCGGGAGCATTCATGGCAGCATCATCGACTCAAGCGGCGCGGTGGTGCAGTCCGCCGTGGTGACTGTCACGCAGGTCGAGACCGGGCTGATACGGTCGGTGAAGTCCGATCGCAACGGCAATTATCTGTTGCTCGAACTTCCGGTCGGTCATTACCGGGTAGAGGTCGCGGCGACTGGTTTCCGGACGTATGTGCAGGGTGGAATTTCGCTGGATGTGAACGAGAGCGCGACGGTGCCGGTGCGTTTGCGGGTCGGGTCCGAGACGCAGCAGGTCGAGGTGAATGCGAATGCCGCGCTGGTGCAGAACACGGTGACGAGCCTTGGGCAAACCGTGATGCAGCGCGAGATTCTCGATCTGCCGCTCGACGGCCGGAATTTTTCTCAGTTGGGGGTTCTGCAGCCAGGAGTGGTGCCGTTGACGCCGGGCTTGCTGGAAGCCGGTGGTCCGGCGCGCGAGAACGAGGGCTACGCGGTGGATGGGCAGCGGCCGGAGTCGAACAATTTTCTGATTGATGGCGCAGACAACGTCAGCTCGGTCGATGGTGGATTTGTTCTGAAACCGCCGATTGATGCGATCGAAGAGTTTCGAATTCTCACACACAATGCCACCGCCGAGTTCGGACGCAATACCGGATCGACCACCAACATCATCACCCGCAGCGGAACGAATTCGTTTCATGGGGCGTTGTGGGAATTTCTGCGCAACGACGCGATGGATTCGTCAGACTACTTCACCCGTTCGGTGCAGCCGCTGAAGCAGAATCAATTTGGTGCGACCTTCGGCGGCCCGATCGTTCGCGGAAAGACCTTCTTCTTCGGATATTACGAGGGCTTTCGCAATCGGCAGGGGGAATCGGTGCCGGCGACTGTTCCCTCGGCGGCCGAGAGACAGGGCAATTTCGCCCAAGACTGTACAACCATCGTCCACAACGGCCAGAACGACACCTTTGATCAGAGCGGGAATTGCGTGACGGCGCAAGGCCAATCCGATCCGGATGGGCAACTTACTTTCTTCGGGCAGAACGTTGCGTTCAATCAGATGACGCTGTTCACTCCGATCGATCCAACGGCGGCGAATGTGCTGCCGTTCTTTCCCGCCGCGAATCAGGGGCTAAATGGATACATCGGCACGCAGACTCTGTCGGAGACCAACAATCAATTCGGGGTGCGGCTGGACCATTACTTGCGGCCCGAGGACACGCTGAATTTGCGCTATATGTACAGTTCGGGGCCGACGACCGATCCTCTGTCGCCTGTGGGAGCGAATGTTCCGGGATTTCCTGTCGGCGAGTACGACCGCGCGCAGAATTCCGTGGCCCAGGAAACGCACTTGTTCTCCCCGAAGATCATCGGCGTGGGACGGTTCTCGTTCTTGCGTAACACCTTTTTGCTCGACCAGCATCTGAATCACGAATCGCCGGCGGATCTCGGATTTCAATATGCTCCCACTTTGCCGTTGGCGGCCGGGCCGCCTTTCATTGAGGTTGCGGCGGATGCATCGGTGGGCGATCCGATCACCGGGCCGCGTTATACGTATCAGAACACGTTTGACGTTTCCGGATCGCTGAGCTGGATTCGCGGCCGGCACGATTTTAAATTTGGCGGAGGATATCGTCGCGACCAGATCAACGCGCTGCAGGGAATTGCGAGCAATGGATTTTTTGTATTCGAAAACTTCCCGTATAGCGACCCGTTTGCGAGTTTCCTCTCGGGAAATCCGGTCGTGTTCATACAAGGCGGAGGCGATTTCAGCCGTGAGATCCGCGCTCGGGCGATCGACGCTTACGCGCAGGATACATATAAAGTCACTTCGCGCCTGACGCTCAATTATGGATTGCGTTATGAGCTGCCATTTCCCACGACGGAAAATCACAACGAAGTGAACCTATTTATCCCTAATCAGCAGTC
>JASHRE010000142.1 GCA_030037515.1 Candidatus Sulfotelmatobacter sp. | reverse complement strand
CCCGCGGTTGATTCCGGCATGATGATTTTCGAGCCTGAGGTTAACCGGCGTCTCTGACAAGTTCCTGGTCTGGGCGAAGAATGTAAAGGCGATGTCACACCACCTACGGCAACCGGCACGACTCAGACAGAGAGTCGGACCACGCTGCTCACTTCACTTCCCCAATCACTTTCATCCTGCTTACCACGTGGGTGTGTTCGAATGCGCTGTTCTCCAACGACACGGACACTTGCCGGTTGATGACGAACTTGGCACGAATCCGAAACTCGGTGCCAAGGGTGGCGGGAAACCACACTCCATCTGCCTGCCGCTGATAGACGACGTCAAAGCCAATTCCCGGAACATCGATTCCTAGCAAGGTACGGATCATAAGTGGAACACGCTGCGCCAACTTGGTAAACACCCGCACGGGCTCGAATTCCGCAGCATCGACGTACACTTCGCCCGCCCACGGGATTTCGTCCCTCTCCTTCGGCTGAAAACTGATGTGGTAAACGCTGCGCCCCTGCTGCACCTCTTGACCGAGGAGTTTGAAGTCGTAATCTTTCTGCTCTTCACTGGTCAGTGGAAACCAGCGTCTAGCCAAACCGTCTTTGGCTCTATCGTCTGACAAATCGTCGCGCAAGTCGTTGATCAAATCGCCATCGAAACTGTCTTCCTCCGGCGTTGGCTTGCCCCTAAACTGCTCATACTTTCCCTTGTGCCAGTAGCGGCCGATCAGCAGCGTGAGCTTTTTTTTGGTGCCGTCCGGCGTTGGAACCACGTTGTAATCGGCAGTCTCTTCCCGCATCAGCTTGCCGCCCGGTTTCTGCGTCAGAATGTGGATCTGTTGTTTATAGACATATTGCTTGCGCAGCGCCTCGCTGCGATCCTGATTAGCCGCGATGCGGGCCATGATGGCCTCGGCGGTTAACGCCGCTGGATTGGCTTGGGGACTTTGTGCGAACGAGGCAGTGGCCATCACCAGGATCGCGCCACAACGAAATACCGACATAGCCAAAGACCGCCCATTTGACATTTCGTTCAGGATGATAGTGAAGTTCTCGGTTCCACGCGATTCGAAACGTCTACGCTCACCCCGGTCGAGGGCTGAGACGTTCGGTTCAAATTTAGTTGGTTCCTTTTTTCAACGGCTACAGCGATAGCGCAAGTTTCCGATTAGAAGAGAATTGCCTGAGCTGTAATCTTCCTTGGCCCTGTCCGCCGTTTCCAGCTTCGTGCGCGTTTAGGTCAGCCGTGCCCCAGTCAGCTCTCTCTCCTCACGGACCCCACCGTGCAGATGTCCCGCAGTCGGTTTCTTCAGGCCTGACTCCCTGCTGCCGTCCGTTACATGCTCCTCTATCATGATCTACCAGGGCCGATCGCACAATCGTGTCGACGCACGAGCGGATGTCAATCTCCAGAACCCATCCCGCGGGCCGAGCTCAGATGACCCGTCCCACTTCGTCCAGCGCTTGGGGTGCCCGCCTCCCGGGACGAAACCCGTGGGAAGCAATCGAGAAAATCCTCCTCGCAGATCGCATTTAGCAGGTCAACTACCACTTCTGCACGATCTTGTCCTCGAGGGCGAAAAGCGAGATCGGCCTCTGTTTCCCGTCCTTTTGGGGGTGTAGACGCAGCGCAGTGTTGGGCCGGATATTTGCCTTCTTTGAGCCGCTGATGGGAGCTGTCGGATGCTCTGCTCCACGTTCGTCCTGTATGGTTCATACGTGACCCGTCGATCCCGGCACTAGCGTCCTTTCGAAGACTCCGGGCCTCATGCAACGCTCCGACTTTGGTCAGGTACGCGATAGAGTAGAACTGCTGTTTCGGTTGTTCCTTGGCGAGTTCAGCCATTTGTTGATGTCTGTGAACATATGGTTTTGAGTTCAGTATCTCGTTATGTTTCCTTTTCACGGATTCGTACGCTTGCTTCCCCCTTCCCTCCAATGGGTTCCGTGGCCGCCCCTTGCGGGAGCCCCGCGGTTCCCCACTTTCATCGGTACTATAGGGTCGCAAGGCTGCTCCAGCATCCGTCCGTGCTTCCTCCGGTCAACCCCTGGTTGCACGTACCTCTCGACCCTTGCCGGAGGCGGTCCTCCTGGTGTGAGAGGGATGGGGTCGGGTAGGGCGATGGCGCGAATCGGGTTTCGAATGATGCCGCCGTTTCCATCGTCCCCCCCTAAGATTCCGGACGGCGAGTTTTCCTCGGTCTGGCTCCAAGGCCGGTATGTCAGACGGTGCCTTCCCGTCGACTGCGGGATGTACGCGTCGCATGGTTTGCATCCGTCCTTCGTGCACCTAGCTCCCTCGAAAATAGCCGTAACTTGTTGATTCCAAGGCGCCGCACTTTCATGATCCGGTTGAGAGCCAGGGATCATGAGGAACTTAGCTACCTTGTCGTTGTGCCCCGGTTCGAAGTCCGGGAACGCGGTGCGCTGGTACACCACCGTGGAAGCGGCTGCTTGCCGCTTTACCCCAGGGGCCCTCGCTCCGGCCGAGTTATGTTGTCTCGGCCATCCACGCTTAATCGGCCCCATGCGCCCCACTCGCCGGTGCACTTCGATTTCACCTTCCAGGCTTATACGAAATGCCTTCGCTGTGCGTTTTACTGGCAACGCCTAGGCAACCAACGAGTGGTTCCGCGCTTTCGCTGCATCGTTCCTTCTCAGCATGTCGCCCTCTGCGTCCCCGGGGAGGCTGTCGCTGCGTATACCTCCAGTTCCTTCGCGACAGGCATGGGCCTTCACCGAGAGCTCCCCACAGCTCGGCCCTCCCGACGGTACCGGATTTCGAGGGCTTACGAGTTCGCCTTTGCTGCAACCTGCTGAGTTGCTCGCCTCCCTCACGGAGACTTTTACTTCCGGGCTTGCAGCGGTTTGGTCACCCGCCCCGCCACCGGATATGACTACGGTGCCAAGCGGGCAATTTGCACCGGCGGAACTTTCATCTGGAACCTCAGCTAGCGTCGCTGCACGAGCTCTGTTCGGTTCCTGGGCCATCCCTGTGGAGCATGCCCCGGGCTAAAGACCCCGGCGAGTCGGCGCGACCTCGCAATGACGCGATGCGCCTTCCATTCGGCTTTTCAAGGCATTTGAAAGTTGGCAGGTCGAACGTAAGCTTCGCCCGCCGCCCGCATTCGGAGTGGCCTTGCACGACTCGGCCTGAGCCGCACGGTGCTGCAGCACGAAAAAAACCGCGGAGGGTAATGGCAGGCCCTCCGCGATCCACAGAGTGAGCAGGCGGAAAACTGTCGGCGGCATCATTGTGCAGAACTGCTCTTGACCTCCATTTTCTTGGTCACCAGAAAATTCCAGATCACATCATTGGCGCTGAAATCGTTGCTGGTCTTCCCGATGGTGTTCTCGGGTTCGTATTGTTCGCCCCCAGGCCAGGTATTGCCGGCTCCCTTCACGCTGTAAAGAGCAACCTGTGCTCCCAGTCCGCAGCCGCCATACGTATCGATTTTCGTTTCCATTCCACCTTTGCCATGCGAAGGAAGCTTGCGGTGTTCGGGCTTGTCGCCGCAGTGATCGATCTTGGCCCACGCTTTGGCGCTGTCATCGGCGGAGAGCGTTGCCAAATTTAAATTGTGCTCGGTGCCTCCGCCATGGGGCACGACCGGATCGGAGGTACCGGTGATCATCATCAGAGAGACGGTTCGACTGGGCAAACAGACCATGGTCTTCGGCATGGTCGCGCCAACGGTCGCGACCGCTGCAATTTTGTCCGAAATGGTGCAGCCAATGTGCATCGCCATAAAGCCACCTTCAGAAAGACCCGATACATAGATTCGCGACGAGTCAGCGGAGAATTTCGAGGACAGTTGATCGATCATCTGATTGAAAAATCCGATGTCGTCCGCCTCGGGTTGAGATTCTTGATGACGCTGTTGCGGCTGCTGCTGACCGCCTCCCGGGTAACCGCCTCCACCACCTCCGGGATAGCCCCCGCCTCCACCACCTCCGGGATAGCCCCCACCGGGATATCCGCCGTAACGCCGCCGTCGCGGAGACATTGGCTGCTCTTCGTGTTCTTTGGGATGCACGCCGACATTCCAGCGCCCATGCAGCGCCAAGGGATAAACGGCGATGATGCTGTCTTTGTCGGCAATCTGGTCGAAACCGGTCAGGCGTTCAATGTCGTCCGCATCCTGATTCATCCCATGCAGCAGAATCACGACCGGATAGTGCTGCTGCGGGTTATAGCCCTTGGGCAGCCGAACCAGGAAGGTGCGGTCGACGTCATCGACCGTGACTTTTTCTTTTGTTTCCTGGGCGCGCAAGGATTGAACGCCAAGACCAAGAAGGATTGCCAGGCAACTGAATGCCGGCAAGGCGGAACGCATCCCGCGAGATCTTGCAATGTACATGCATTCTCCGAGTGCGACCCGAGCCCTCCCAAGCTAACACATAAAATGTTTGGAAGCATCTGTCTCAGGCTGAGTTGGCCGGGACCAAGAAGTGAGAACCGGCCTCTGAGCTGGCTTCAGCGGATTGAAACCGACTCCTGCCGTGGAGGGGATTTCAGCGTTCGTTCGCCGGCAAAGCCAAGCAAATGCCGGAACCGTCCTCCAGTCGGTTCGGCAAGACCCCAATATGTAAATATGTAAATGAATGTAAAGAAAGAACTCCGCAACATTCCCCGCGTCCGGGGTTGATACAATAATCGGACTAGCTTTTCCCGCAAAGGATTCGCAGATTTGTGTCGATCAGATTTTCCACGGCCGATGGAACCTTATAGCTGCGCCTGGGCAACCTCGTTGAGGCGCTGCAGATTCAGAGATAAGAGTTTTTCGCGTTCCTTAAAAGTTCATGGGGAGCATCGATTGTTACGGAAATTCCCGTTAGTGAAACTCGCTGCCGTGTTTTTGTTGTTTTTTGCGGGCTCAAGCGTGCTTGCGCCGCGAGCCGTGGCCCAGTCAACTTCGTCTTCCAATTCGGGGGCACAAGATTCACAGGCCTCGCAGCCGACGCAGCCGACTGGTTCCGACCAGTCACAGCAGAAGAACCCCAACTCAACGAAGTCCTCTGACGCGCAACCGGCGGGAAAGGATCCCGTTCAGCCGACAAAGCAAGAGCAGAACAACAAGAACGGCACGTCTAACGATCGCCTGTTCTTCACGCTGCCAAATTTTCTGACGCTCGAGAATGCTGGACAGGTTCCACCACTGACGGCAAAGCAGAAATTCGCAGTCGTGGCCAGAGGATCGTTTGATTATGTGCAGTATCCGTGGTATGGGTTTCTCTCGGGCATCAGTCAGTGGGAGGACAGTGAACCAGGCTTCGGTCAAGGAGCTGCGGGTTACGCCAAGCGATACGGCGCGGCCTTCGCCGACGGAACGATCGAAAATTTTTTCACGGGAGCGATCGTTCCCTCGGTCCTGCACCAGGATCCGCGCTACTTCCAACTCGGTCACGGCAGTTTCATGCACCGCACGCTTTATGCGATGAGCCGGAACTTGATCACCCGAACTGACTCGGGCAAGAGTCAGTTCAATTACTCGGAGGTCGTCGGCGGCGCGCTGTCAGCAGCCATTTCGACCTACACCTACCATCCCAAGAGCCACGTGTTTTCGACTCCGAATCCGCCTTATTACCGGTTCGTGGCTTCCGACCGCACGTTTAAGAACACACTGAGCGTATGGGGAACGCAGTACGGCTACGACACGCTGACTCTTGTAGTCAAGGAATTCTGGCCTGACATTCGCCGCAAACTGAAACGTCAGCCGAACCTGGGCACGCCACTGGAGAATCCAGCTCATTGAGTTCGGCAGTACACCGACAGTCCTGGAAAAGGAAAACCGGAAGCGCCTCAACCGGTCTGCGATCTTTGATCTTTCGGTTTGTCGTTGCGGCGTTTGCGACAGAAGCTGCTGACCGCAAAATGCGCCAAGGAATGGGCAGAGTGCGCAAAAGACAACAATTTCGCGACTGCAATTGCCCGTCAGAAAGACCGTAAGCGCAGCGACAGTGTCACACTCACCGGATGCACGCCGTACAAGGGCCGGAGCACGTCGGGCACACCATAGAGAGTGAATTGTCCGCCAAGCGCGGTCGAAAGATGCGGTATAGGACCGAGCTCGCGGTCATAGCCGGCCGTATACGCCTGGACGCGGGCGAAATAGCGCTCCACAAATCCCGCAGGCAGCGGGTGTTCGCCGACCAGAAGCTCGTTGGTGCGGTCGACGTTTTCGGCGCGCGTCCAGATGTAATTCCTGTGCAGAAATTGCAGCGTCGATTCCAGCAGATAGCTGTTACCCACGTTGCCGTCAGCTAGACTGCCATTGCGGCCCCAAAGCAGTAGCGAAGCCCAATTGCCGCTCCTGAGCGGCCGGTTGTACATCAGCGATGCGGTCATACGACGAACGTCTTGGTTGGGAAACAGCGCCTCGGGCGCGTGCAACTTTCCGATGGAATATTGCAGGCTCCAGTTCTGGCCGGGATTGAACGTCACGCGCGTCGCCCACGAATCGATCTTGCCTTGATCGATGTGCCAACGATCTTCGCCCGGCTCGCGTCCGTGAAAGCCTGAGGCTTCCACCCGGAGATTGTGAAATGTAAGGCCGCCGGTGATGACGTCATCCGAAATGTGCGTTGAATCCTGCAGGTGGTGGCCGAGCGGTGCCAGCGGGTCTTCCGCGGCTGACGCTCGGTGGGGATATGCCGGCGGACCTAATGCCGGATCGCCGACCGGCGCGAGATAAATCGAGAGCAGGCTGGCTTCGGTCAGCTTGTAATCGTAGAACGCCCCGATTTCCATGATGAAATTGTGTGGATGCTGGCCATCGACAATCGGAAGTCCGTAGGCGGTTTCGCCTTGCTGAAATAATTCGGGATACCGACGATCTGTCACCGTCGCGGGTTCGAGGCTGAGCATCGCGCGCAGTGTGAGCGTTCCCCGCCCAAGCGGCCGCTGCGCCATAGGCATGAGCCAGTTGGTGGAAAATAATTTATCGGCGCCGCGAGGGCCGGACTGCTGAATGTCGGAGAGAAATCCTTGGCCGTGGAACATTAGCATCCAGCCGTGTTGCATGGTCATGAGCATCGCGATTGGCGTCGAGTTCGGCTCGGCGTCGGTTCCCGAGGCTGAGTGCTGTTGCACGAATTCAATCCGTGAGCGCGGTCGCATGCGCATAGAACCGCGGTTCGAATGCATGCTTGAATCCGTCTGCGTCGTGTCGTGCGAAGCCTTTGGCGCTGTCGATGAGGATTCTTCTTGCTGCGCCGAAACATAGAGCGCAACAAGGCAAACAAGTACCATCGCGAAAACTTTGAGCATGAAGCTCTTCCCTTCCCGAACGCAGTGATCGAAATCCAGCCCGCAGGGGGCGAGCAAAGAGCGATCAGAGAAGAGCTAAATCAGGAACGAACATAGAACTGCCCGGGCTCTATGCGGCCGGACATCGGCGAGCGCTTTTGGCGGAGAAGAAGTTTCGTTGGGAGCTTGAAGGGTGAAACGGGAACGTACAACTTGCACGATGGATAAAAGCGCAGTGTTCGTCGCCCCCAATGCCGTGACAGCTGAAACCGTAGTGCGTTGCGAGATCCGGCAGCAAGGGGATGGAATCGAATCAACGCCAACGGCGGGATTGGAGTCTTGCTCGGCCATCATCTCGCAATGCGATTTCGAATGATTCGTAGCAGCAAGATGCGGCCGACAGCATCCAAGAGTCGAGTCTGGCATGAGCAGCGACGCACAGGCGAGAACGACAGCCACGAATTTAGCGCAGCAAAGCAAGGCAAGGAACCACTGGGTCGATTTTACAGGATCCGCGGACAAGGCCACGATCGAAGATGCACCACAACTCGCAGAACCAACACTCAAACGCGACTCTTTCATAATCCCGGTTTTGAGGGGGAACTCTTGATTGGGTCCGTCCCGCGACATTGCCGCCTTGAATGCGGACGAATCAGGAACCCCAGAAGCGGCAGAGCCATCGCGACGAAAAACAGAATTCCGAGCACAACGTTCAGCCATCGCTTGGGACGGTTGACCCAATAGCAAAGCAGCGCCGAACGCAACAGCACTTGTGGCACAACTTCGAGCCATCCCTCGAGTTGCAGTCCAATTGGCATCTTGGTCCGGATCATTCCTTCGACGAGCCGTACGCGGCTCCGAAGGCCGACAAGATTCCGATTTCAATCGGCATCCATGCACCCCGCAGCCATCCGTATGTGCGTCCGAATAACTGCTGGCGAAAAAGGATAGAAAACCAGCACAAAGATTAAAGCCGCGCAGGGGCTGAATGGGCCGGCCATCACCGAAGGGTCGGTGATCGGCCGCACGCCCGAGTCCGGACGGGCAAAAAGTTCCGCCTAATTCAGAAAATGCGCGGCGAGGATTCCCCTGAGGAAAGGTGTGAGCGTGTGGGAGACGGCGGTCTTGGCCGACAACGCGAGAAGGTCCGGCTGTGCATTCTGCATGGGAGTTCCTGCCAGGTTTTGAAGTAAGTGAGAATTTCCACCCTGTCGCAAAGAGCGAGATAAGGACGGGGCACCCGCCCCTTTTAAGCTTTTCCCGCAAGTGGGAAACTCAAGAAGAAAGAATTGAGAGTTTATCGGATTCGGCGCGCCTCGGGTGCGCGGTCCGTGACCAGTTGCGGATGCAAACGGCGGAAACTTTCCGCGACGTGACAGTTCCAGCAGACCGGCTGATAACGCGCAAAAACGTCTGGGAGCTCCTCCGGGCGGAGATCCCGCCATTCGGTGGTTTTCAAATCCCGCCCCAGCAAAGCGGGCGCATGATCGAGATGATGAACTGGACCAATCGACTTATGGCAGAACACGCATTCCTTCCCTTCATACCACTTCGAGACAATATTCCAGACCAGGCATTTTTCAGGATCCGCCTCAATCTGCTGCAGGCAATCCTGGCCGCAGTCTGCCCGCTCGGGCCAGCGAGAACATTCTTTTAGGCGCAGTGTGGGTTCGCTGAGGAA
>JASHRE010000141.1 GCA_030037515.1 Candidatus Sulfotelmatobacter sp. | reverse complement strand
GACGATGCCGATCTCGCGACCGTCAGAAACCTGGTCGCGCGGCACGCGGAACTGACCGGCAGCCGCCGGGCGAAGGGGATTCTTGAAAACTGGCGAGAAGCAGTGCCGCGCTTTATCAAAGTGTTTCCGCACGAATACAAGCGCGTGCTTGGAATCGAACGCCGCGGCTCTGCCTATGCTCCGAGTCGATTTATTTCTGATCTGGACGGCCATGCCGACATCGAGCTGTCGAATGCGTCGCAAGACACGCTGGTGGTGAACGGGCTGGTGTTAAATGGGTAAGACCACCGGATTCATGGAACATTCACGAGAGTTAGCGCCGCGTCGTCCGGTGGCCGAGCGCGTGAACGACTGGTTCGAGATCTATCAGGATTTTCCAGAAGAAAGTTTGCGCAAACAGGGCGCACGCTGCATGGATTGCGGCGTGCCCTTCTGCCAGACCGGATGTCCGGTAAACAATTTGATACCGGACTGGAATGATCTTGTGTATCGCGGGCGCTGGCAGGAGGCGCTGCGCCAGTTACATGCGACGAACAATTTCCCCGAATTTACCGGACGCATCTGCCCCGCGCCGTGCGAAGCTTCCTGCGTGCTGGGGATCACTCAGCCGCCGGTTGCGATCAGGCAGAATGAAAAAAATATCGTGGAGCGGGGATTCCTCGCGGGTTGGATTCGTCCCGAGCCCGCAAGAATCCGTTCCGGCAAGCAGGTTGCGATCGTCGGATCAGGTCCGGCGGGATTGGCCGCGGCGCAGCAATTGTGCCGGGCCGGACACGGCGTCGTGGTTTATGAAAAAGCCGATCGCGTCGGAGGGCTGCTCCGCTATGGGATTCCGCACTTCAAACTGGAAAAGCACATCATCGATCGGCGGATCGAGCAGATGATGGCCGAGGGCGTGAAATTCGTCACGAACGCCGAAGTCGGCAAGTCCGTTGCGGTCCAAGATCTGCGCAAGGAGTTCGACGCGATCGTCCTGGCTGGAGGGGCGGAACAGCCGCGTGATTTGAAAGTTCCGGGACGCGAGTTGAGGGGTATTCATTTTGCGATGGAGTTCCTGCCGCAGCAAAACAAGCGCTGCTTCGGCGATGAAGTTGATCCGTCGATTGAAATTCTCGCGACTGGTAAGCGTGCGGTCATCATCGGCGGCGGCGATACGGGCGCGGATTGCCTGGGAACCTGCCATCGGCAGAGGCCGTTGTCGGTCCATCAATTCGAGATCATGCCGAAGCCGCCCGACGAGCGTTCGGCGCTGACTCCGTGGCCGCTTTGGCCGATGCAATTGCGAACCGAAGCTGCGCACGAAGAGGGTGGCATTCGAGATTGGAGCCTGTCCACATCGAAGTTCGCGGGCGATGAAAATGGCAACGTGAAACAGCTTCACGCCATACGGGTTGGGCCGCCACCGAAATTCGAGCCAATCCCGGGCACAGAGTTCAGCATGGACGTGGATCTGGTTCTGATCGCCATGGGTTTTCTGGGGCCGGTGCGCAATGGAATGATCGAGCAGCTTGGAGTTCGACTCGACAATCGCGGCAATGTGGCGACCGATCGGAACTATATGTCGTCGGTTCCAGGGGTGTTTGCCGCTGGAGACATGCGTCGCGGACAGTCTCTAGTGGTTTGGGCCATTTCCGAAGGGCGGAATACAGCGGCGTGCGTCGACGCGTATCTCCAGACAGCCGCGGCAGATCGGCCTTCGTCCCAGGCCGAATCGCGCAGGCTGCAAGAACTGGCTTCCTGACTCTGCTTGCCTGGGTGAAATTCCGATGCTCGGCAGTCTTTGTTCGCGAATCGTAACACGATTCAGATTCCTCGCGGTCCCGTCCTTGAGCTACTACAAAATGCGGGGTAACTCAGGGAAACAGCGTGATCCGGCAGAGAACCCGACCGGAACACTTGGCTCCCGGTACCTCGGGCTGACCGCACGGCCTGTGGTGCTTGCGAACGTGCGTGGCCGGGTTGTTCACTTCCCGTCCTACGGTTAGCCACCCGGCTCGCACGGCTCTGTTTTCGGAGGGCGTTGTCAAGCGATTCCTGCGGCTTTGGCTCCTCCCGAGCGCCGGCGCGATGCCGTGATCTCAATCCGATTTCGTCCATTCGCCTTGGCGCGATATAAGGCCTTATCGGCGGCCTGCAGCACCGCCTCGGTTTGCGCTACGCCTGATAAACAACTCGCTACGCCGATGCTGACCGTGACCGAAATAGCCTCCGTCGTTGTGCTCTGTGCCAATTGTCGAATGGCAGCGGCTTTTCGGGTGTGACTTCTTGCTCCATTTGAGCGGCGTTCTGGGCCACGTGGCGCCTGACGGCGATCGCTTCCTCTCATGTGAAACTGAGTGGTCTGAATCGCGTGACGCAACTGCTCTAGGTGGGGCGCGACTTCGGCTGTGGGCTTTCCCGGGAACAGAATCGTGAATTCCTCTCCGCCGCAGCGATAGGCGTGGCCTCCTCCGGTAACCCGCGCGAGCTTGCAGGCGACCAGGCGTAGAACCTGATCTCCAACATTGTGGCCATAGGTGTCGTTGAAACTCTTGAAGTGGTCAATATCGACAACGGCTATGGAATAGGGTGCTTCCAGCCTGCGTAAGGCATCGTTGAAAGCTCGCCGCGAAGGCAGGCCGGTGAGTTCGTCATGGAAGGCGAAAAGATAAGAAGTCTCCACGATCGAGATAGCAAGGATGCTCAGCGCCGCCAGGGCATACAGCGCCGAGATCCGGACAGAAGGATAGAAATCAAGCGAAAGAAAACATGCGGCGAGCGACCAGAACAGAGCGCTGTCGGCCGGTTTGCGCGAGCGGAGCGATCGCGCCAGAAGGAGTAATCCTGCCGCGGCAAAAGCCGCGTACGCGTATTTAGGCAGCGCCACCGACGCCGCATGGCGGGCCGTCACCGGCGGTGCGTCCGTTCCGCCCACCAATACGGCCACAAAGACGGCTTGCATGGATATGAGCATGAGGGGGGGAGAGATGTTCGAAAAAGTGAAGCCTCGCTCCTCCATCAAACCGACAAGGATGAAGTTCAGAGGGATGAGCACACCTAGGGCGGCGATCCCTGAACCGACCGAGACTCGTTTGTGCGCCAACGCAAACAGTTCCACAGCCTGCTGGGATAGGTAAACCATAACCAAAGCAAGAAAGATGCGGGTGGTATGGAAGCGCCAGGCCAGTAGCATGCCTCCGGCGAGAGCGCAACACGAAAGAAAGCTCAACGAGGGGGCAGGCAGGGCGATAGAGCCGCTTTGCGCCAGCACCGCAGTGAAGAACAGAAGGAGACCCCCCGGCAGGACGAGAGCACGAAAGGTCGATTTGCTCCACAGATCCAAGTCATTGCTCCGATAGGAAAAGCCCCCCAGAATTATCTCCACCGGACCAGCGCTTCCGGAATTAGCGGGAGAGGTTCGGCAGGTCCGACCCGGATACGTCACAGTTTTTCCCAATTCGAGGTTGAACGCCATTCTCGGAAGTACAGGCCTTTGTGCAGGCGGGATTGGGGCTGCGATTCAGCGGTTTCTAACTGGATTGGCAGGTTGGATCAAGGACGGGTTCACATGTGCGGACTCTTATCGCAGATGATGAGGCTTTGGTTTAGTCAGCGTGGTTCATGCGGCAGGGCTGGAGGCGGAAGTTAAAAAAATCGGGTGTCCGGCTACGGTGCAACTCCGAGTTTTCCCTGGCTCCGGAGCGCAAATGCCATTGCCGGTGAACCAGGCTATCGCCTGAAACAACCGGGCCGGTCATTGAACAAGCCAGACAGGAACTTGAGCTGCCCCGCACAGCAGCGACTTCCGATCAGAGGGGAGAGCCTGCCCGCGATGCCGAATTGAGTCTTCTGCAGAGCAAGCTGCAGCAAGCGCTGCAAAAGGAAATTGCGGTCCCACGCTGTGGCTTTGCGTCGGGAAACAGATGGGCGGGTGATCGGCCTGCGCGTGTCCGGATTTCTCGACACTGGTTCCCTTACGATCAAGCCCACGGCGCTGCCGGTCCTTGACCGCACAGCCTCGATTTTGGCGCTGCGGATTTGCCCCTTGCGATCGAAGGGCATACGACGGTGTTCCGATCCGTCCGTCGCGGATCACCTCGAAATGGGAACTCTCCACGGCTCGCGCCGCTGAACTGGTGAGGCTCCTGATTCAGCGCTCTCGGTTTCCACCCGAACGGCTGTCTGCGGCGGGATGTGAGTATCACCGATTGCCAGTAATTCCGCGGTGCGAGGGCGCGCTCATAACTTGCGCGTCGATCTGGTCGTGCTGAGTGAGCATCGGGTCAAAGTCGCGCCTGCCGAGTCGGCCTCGTCCGAACCCCTCCACCGCAGTTCCTCAGTGGGCAGGGTTTCACCCGACCTCTCATTCGATCTACTTGGGAGTAGTCAAAATCGTCTGCTGGGGATCGAGCAATATCTTGCGCGTGCCTCTAGGCGCCGAGATGTGAAATGTGGACTCCTCTCCATCGGCAAACACGCGGCCCAAGAACACGGTCCCTCTGCCGGATTCCGCTGCATATAGAGGAACAGACGTGACCAGACCGGCGGCAGCATCTTTCTGGAGAATCGCACCAGTGACGATCGTTGCAGCGCCCTTTGAAATGAATCGCACGTTTTTCAATTGCAACCTGGGGAGCGAAGTACCGTTCACCCATCCATCAAGAAACCAATCGAGCGATGATTTGTCTTCGTACCGCAACGCGGGCGGCAGATCCTCGGCAAAAACATCCACCAACTGCTTTGTGGTGATCGACTGGCCCTGGTAGCGCTCACGAAATTTTCTTAGAGCGTGAACGAAAGGATCGTCCGCTCCCGTCGGGAATCTGCCTTCGTGCTGCTGTGCTTGGGCATCGTCGAGCATGGTTCGCAACATGTGGAAGAGCCACGTTGCCCGGCCGTAAGTAATCGCTTCGTATCCTTGCGGAAAACGCGATGACAGCAACCGTGCACCGAGCGTGACTGGGCCGGCATCCATGGGAGCGATCCCGTCTTTGTTTTTCCGCACCAGGTCGCTGCGATACCTTTCCATAATGCGATGAAACGCTGCGGGATCTTTGTCCTCGAGTATCATCAGCGCGCAGTAATTAGCCAAGCCTTCAGAAAACCATTGATCGCGATAGGTGCTCCAGGTGATCAGATCGCCCCACCATTGGTGAGCGGTTTCGTGTGCCGGGATCGATTCCTGCAGCGAAATCTCGTAGGGCTGCAGACGCAATTGCTGACGCTCTTGAGGGTCGAGAAACGCGTACGACGACAGGAACACAAGGCTCGGCCATCCCTGGCTTTCATCTCCCGGCATTTGCGTCAATGCCAGCTTGCTATAGGGATAGGGCCCGAATCGATCGCTGTAATAACGGATGGCCTGTGCGGCCAATTCCCCCACACTGGCTTCGTTTCGCGCTGGCGAAGGGCGTTGGGGCACCAGGATGCGCGGAGGCTGATGCAGTTCCGGCACGGTAGCGGGCGCGACTTCCTGAATCGGCGCGATGGGGAAAGTCCGTTCAACGTCGTAAGTGGCGTATGTTTCCACCGTAACGCTGCCCACGCGTGTGATGGTTTTTTTGTATTTGCCCAGATTGAACCCGGCGACAGGCATGGGACGGTCGGCGATCCATCGCGCAGTCTGCGGGCCAGCCGAACTCGCGGAAGAGTTTTCTGTTGCAGCAGGCGAAGGCTTTCCAGTAGCTACCAGCGTCCAGCCGGGCGGATATTCGAACGTCAAATCGAAATTTGCCATTTCCATGCCACGATTCGGATACCAGGTTCCACGTTCGCCTACATACAGCAGACCACTG
>JASHRE010000140.1 GCA_030037515.1 Candidatus Sulfotelmatobacter sp. | reverse complement strand
GACACCGGGTTTCAACATCAGGAACGTGCGGTGCCAGCTAACGCTGTCCAGGGTAGCTAGCCTGTTCATGCTAAGGGGCAGAAAGATGTCGGTGACAGTTCCCTTTTCGGTTCCAGTGAAATCGCGAGGGCCGACGCCGATGATTTCGAAGGTCTGGTCGCCGATGTGGAGCGAGCGGCCGAGGACGTGCGGATCGCGGCCGAAGCGGTGATTCCAATAGTCCCAGGAGAGGACCGCATAGTGATTGAGACCGGGGCCGCGGTCATCGGCGGGGATAAGCAGGCGGCCGAGCGCGGGTTCAAGGCCGAACAGTGGGAACATGTTGCCGGAGACATAAGCGACGTGGGCCTTTTCCATGTCGTCGTCGCTGGACCAGGTGATGTCCGTGCGGTCGGCGTCGCTGATGGCGATGAGATCGGCCTGGTCCTTCGCAGCATCGCGCATGAAGTTGAAGTCCGGCGTGGCCCAGTGGCCGTCCTCGATGGGCTTGCCCTCGGGGCCAGTCAACTTGCGGGACAGGAAATAGAGCCTGCTGGAACCGGAGACGGGTAGCGGGCGCCATAGCAGGGCGTCGATCAGACGGAAGGCGGCGACGCAGGAGCCGATGCCGAGGGCGAGGGAAAGCACAGCGGCCACGGACGTGACCTTGTCACGGCAGAGCTGCCGCCAGCCGAAACTTATATCGGCGAGAAGCGACTCAAGCCATCCGACAACACGAATGCTGTGGCTCGCCTCGCGGGCATGCAGCGCGCACCCGAATGCACGGCGCGCTTCGCTGGGATCCCGTCCGGAGGCAATGGCTTCTTCAATGTGGGACTGCAGCTCTTCATCGATCTCGCGGTTCAAGCGCTCGCCAAAGAAGGCATTCGAGATGCGCGACCACAAAGACACGTCATGCCTCCCGGAGAACTCGACTGATTGCGAGGCTGACGGACTGCCAGCGCGACTCTTCCGCGCCCAGTTGCTTTTTGCCGGCACTGGTCAGTTCATAGACGCGGGCGCGGCGACCAGAGTCTTTCTTGATCCACTGGGCGCGAATCCAACCCGCTTCTTCCATCCGATAGAGCGCTGGGTAGAGCGAACCTTCCTCGGCGCGCAGGACTTCGCCGGATGTACTGGCGATGGCAGCCATGATGGCGTATCCGTGAAGCCGCGGGCGCCGCGACAATATCTTGAGCACGAGCAAATCCAGTGAACCTTGCAGAGCATCGGTCTTGGCCATACCTAGATGTCTTTATATAGATATCTTAGTATGGTTGTCAATGAAATACGTCTCGCGCATTCAGGCCAATGCACTCATCGAGAATAGGTTGCGCGATGAACGAAGGGATACGTAATGGGGAACGGTTTACCGACAGTTCGGGAATTGATGGCGACAGGGCGGAGCTGTTTTATTTTTATTTGTCTGTGGATACTAGTATCGTGCCGTATAATCCGCGTTTAGCGCGGATTATTGAACACAAGTATTGGTGGCATACACATCATGTTGATATTTCCGCATAATATGCGGATAATGTGACATGGTTTCGGATAAACGGACGGCTTTCTCGTCCTACATGACGCAGTTGCTTTCGAAGGGGCGCGTGGTCTTCTCGGGAGAAGAGGCCCGGCGAGCCCTCGGCATCAGCCACGGCGCGTTGCTGGATGCGGCGGAACGCCAGCAGCGCAAGAAGCATCTGGTCTGTCCCCGGCGCGGATTCTACGTCATCGTCCCGCCCCAGTACCTGTCATGGGGGGCGCCGCCGCCGCCGTGGTACATCGACGACCTCATGCGTCACGAAGGCCGCCCTTATTATGTGGGACTGCTCAAGGCGGCCGAACTGCACGGCGCCACGCATCAGGCCGTGATGGAATTCCAGGTCATCACGGACAAACGGCTCCCGAAAATCCAGGCCGGGCGATCCGCGATCGCCTTCTATTACCGCAAGAACATGGCAGCGGCCAGCAAAGCCCTTGAGGATCGAAAGACGGACACGGGCCGCATGAAGATCTCATCCGTCGAACTGACGATGCTAGACCTCGTGCGCTATCCGCACGCCGCGGGCGGTCTCGACAATATCGCCACGATCATTTCCGATCTTGCCGAGCGCATCGATGCCGGAAAACTCGCCACGCTGTCCGCGATGTACGAACGATCCATCAGACAGCGGCTCGGCTACCTGCTGGATCGTTTCGGTCAGCCCGCGCGCGCGGACGCTTTGCACGCAGCGCTGCCACAGGGTCCGCCGCTTCCGTGGATTGAACTCGAACCCTCACAGGCGGGTGACCCTGATTTATCGCCGAAGCGGACGGAACGAAATGAACGGTGGCATGTGATTGTCCGCCGCGTCCCGGAGCGTGATGAATGATTCCGGTGATGAACATCGTCGCCTGGGGCAACGTCGTTCCGTGGGCGGAGCAGCGGCAGGTCGAGCAAGACCTGATCATCAGCCGTGCGATCGTCGATCTCTTCACCGACCCGTTCCTGCGTGAGCAGCTCCGGTTCCGGGGCGGAACGGCGTTGAACAAGCTGCATTTCCCGGCGCCCATCCGGTATTCGGAGGACATCGATCTGGTCAGAACCACGGCCGGACCCATCGGCCCGATACTCGACCGGGTGCGTGAAAGGCTGGAGCCGTGGCTCGGACGGGCAAATTTCGAACAAAGCCAGGTTGCGCCGAAACTTCGGTTCCGGGCGCAAGCTGAGGACCCGGCTGCGCAGATACGCCTGAAAGTCGAGATCAACACCTGGGAGATCGAAGCCTACGATGCACCGCAAGCGATTCCCTACAACGTTGACAATCCGTGGTTCGCC
>JASHRE010000139.1 GCA_030037515.1 Candidatus Sulfotelmatobacter sp. | reverse complement strand
GGTCACCTCTGCGCGGCCAGAAGACTTTGAAATTCGCAATCATTCGGCCAGTGATTAGCGACGAGGTTGTCGTTCAGAAGAAAGCTCAAGGAAAATTCGGGCACAAGCATTGAGACCCTCAGTAACAGAGCACCCAGAGGCCGCGATGAACAGCCTTGATTTCAATTACCACAGGTGGCTCATGGAGCACGAACATTACGTTTCAGCAAGAGTGGCAGCGGAATACCTCGGCATCAGCGAGGCATTCATCATGAAATTGGCACGCAACAATCAGATTCCGGCTCACCCCCTGCCGACAACAGGGCAAAACGGTCTGCGGCGCACTTGGCGTTTCCGGTTGAGTGAACTTGACGACTTCATGGAGCGAACCCAGTGAGTGCTGTCGTTATCCCAATCAATCCGGTTACCAGCCATTCGGTGGAACCATTTACTTCGCTGTTGCAGATGAGTAAAGTAGCCGCGAAAAGACGGTCCTCTGCGCAAAGGAGAAATCCGATGAACAGAGGAAATGGCTGGTTAACGATAGGACATCGTAGGAAAGGAGACGTCTGGTTGCATCACTTCTACGTCACCCGTGACTCGGACGGCAAGAGGGTTGAGACCACCCGGACCATTGGGCTGGTCAGCAAGTTCCCCAAGGAGTTCGAGGTTTGGCAGGAGATTCAACGTTCACAGCAGGTGGGCACCATGGGACGCCTGACAGTGAATACTCTGGCAGTTGCCTACAGGAAGACAGAACTCCCATTCAAGTCCCAGTCTACACAGGACCTCCACCAGCATGAGCTTGATCGCTACATCTTGTCCCGCTGGGGAATGACCTTTGTGGATGAGGTGCGGGTGCTGGAGGTCAAGAAGTGGCTCATCGCGATTGCCAAGGAAAATGACTTCTCGACTGAATCCGTACAGAAGACCAAGCATGTATTCAGTCGGCTGTTCAGCTTCGGCGGCGAGAACGAACTCATCGCGGCGAATCTAAACCCCGTAAAAGCCTGCAACATCAAGGGTGTCGGTCGAAAGAGCAAGCACAAGAAGATCGTGGTTCCACCCGAGATTGCGTGGAAGATCGCCATGAGCTTGTCGATCAGGCATCGAACGCTGGTGCTGCTGGCGGCAGGTACCGGAATGCGTATGAGTGAACTGCTCGGACTTCGGTGGGGAGACATCGATTTTGCCAACAAGAAGATCACGCTCAATCAGACGTGGGTGTATGGCAGGATCGAGAACGGTAAAACAGAAGAATCCCGCGAACCTGTTGTCCTAGGCGAGCGGACTACCGAGTTCTTGCAGGAGTGGCACTGCCAGACACCCTATGCGGGAAAGAGCGATTGGGTGTTTGCCTCTAACAAACTGCGAGGGAAGCGCCCAATAAGCGGGTGCCAGTTTGTGAAGGATTACATCCGGCCACGTTTCGTAGAGCACGGCTTGATTGATGCCGACTACACGGGGCGAGCGGGACTTCATGCCTTCAGGCATTCGCTGGCAACCGTGCTGATTGTAGAGGAGAAGGTAGACCCAAAGACGGCTCAGGGCATCCTGCGCCATACCGATGCGGGCCTAACCATGAACATCTACACACACGCTCAGGACCCGGCCAAGCGGGCGGCGCTGGAGAGGTTCGAGTCGCGCTTGGTGCAGTGAACACAGGTAAAAACAGGCAACACAGGTAAGAAATCACAGGTAAGAATTTCGGGATCAAAATCGAGATGGGAGCTAAACCATTGAGAGATTTGGTGGACCTGGTCGGGATCGAACCGACGACCTCTTCCATGCCATGGAAGCGCGCTCCCAGCTGCGCCACAGGCCCATTGGGATTTGTTGCATTGTAGACGACCTCAAATATTTTCGCCGAGTGCGTGTCGATAGTCAACGAGCACGTGTTCTAGTCAGGGCAGTTGCAGAGCACCGTTTTCTGAGATCAAGAAAAACGGATTCCAGAGCGCGGCGCTGAGAAAAGCGCGAGATTTGCCTCGCCGATGCCTTCTATTCAATTGTTTTGAATTTCTTCCGTTTCTTCTACAGGCGTTTTCTGTCATAATTGATTGTGCACACCACCTGCACAAATTTCCAACCAAAATTTAAAGCGAGGAACAGATGCCAGCGAAGTACATCTTTGTGACCGGCGGAGTTGTGTCTTCACTCGGCAAGGGATTGGCCGCGGCTTCGATCGGGTGCTTGCTGGAGAGCCGCGGGATCAAAGTCAACCTGATGAAGTTCGATCCGTATCTGAACGTCGATCCGGGAACGATGTCGCCGTTTCAGCACGGGGAGGTTTTCGTTACGGACGATGGGGCGGAGACCGATTTGGATCTGGGACACTACGAGCGGTTCACCCACGCGCGCCTTTCTCGCGATAACAACTGGACCACGGGCAGGATTTACGAGCAGATCATTGCCAAAGAGCGGCGCGGCGATTATCTGGGCAAGACGGTGCAGGTTATCCCGCACGTGACGAATGAGATCAAGACCGCGATGAAAAAAGTCGCGCAGGATACCGACGTCGTGATCGTCGAGATCGGCGGAACGGTGGGCGACATCGAGTCGCTGCCATTTATGGAAGCGATTCGGCAGATGCGGCAGGAATTGGGACGCGAGCAGACATTATTTGTGCATGTGACGCTGGTGCCGTTTATTGCGGCAGCGCAGGAATTGAAAACGAAGCCGACGCAGCATTCGGTGAAGGAACTGCTGAGCATCGGAATTCAGCCGGACATTCTGCTGTGCCGCACAGACCGGTTTCTCTCGAAAGAGATCAAGTCGAAGATTGCGCTGTTCTGCAACGTTGCGGAAGAGGCGGTTATCACGGCCAAGGACGTCGCGTCGGTGTATGAAGTGCCCTTGGTCTTCGCGAACGAGAACGTGGACACGCTCGCGCTCAAATATCTGCATATCCAGGCGAAGGATCGCGATCTCGCGAACTGGGAGGACGTTGTGCATCGGGTGTACAACCCGAAAGACACAGTTACGATCGGAATCGTCGGGAAGTACGTCGAATATGAAGACTCGTACAAGTCGCTGAAAGAAGCGCTGGTGCATGGAGCCCTCGCTCACAATCTGAAATTGCAGTTGAACTGGATTGAGGCCGAGGGCCTCGAGACGGGGGACCAGAGTTACGAAGCGCAGCTGGAAGATTATGATGGGCTTCTGGTTCCGGGAGGATTTGGCAAGCGCGGTATCGAAGGCATGCTGATCGCGATTCGGTATGCGCGGGAGAAAAGGGTTCCGTATTTCGGGATTTGCCTGGGAATGCAGACGGCGTGCATTGAATACGCGCGGAATGTGGTCGGGCTGGAAGAAGCGAATTCGAGCGAGTTCGATCCGGCAACGCCGCATCGCGTGATCTACAAATTGCGCGAGTTGCGCGGCGTGGAGGAATTGGGCGGAACGATGCGGCTGGGGGCGTGGACGTGCAAAATCGAGGCCGGTACGTTGGCGCACAGAATTTACGGAACGCTCGAGATCAGCGAGCGGCATCGTCATCGGTATGAATTCAATCGCGAATATGAAGAGCCGTTGACCGCGGCAGGATTGAAGATTTCCGGCGCGACGCCGGATGGTACGTACGTCGAGATGGTTGAGTTGCCGGACCATCCGCACTTTATTGGGTGCCAGTTTCACCCGGAGTTCAAGTCGAAGCCGCTCGAGCCGCATCCGCTGTTTCGATCGTTTATCGGCGCGGCGTACGAGCATGGCCTGAAGCGGAAAGCGCAGAAAGAGACGGCCGAAGTGGAGATGTTTCATCGCCCGGAGCGTGTTGCGCACCGCTGACTTCGTTTCACCAGGGAGGCACTGAGGAATTCGTGCTTGCTTTCTCGGTGTATCCCTGCCTCCGCCATGATGTAGCATTGAACTGCTGCTTACTTCCTTCCAAGTCGGCGATGTGCGCATTGGCGCGGGCGATCTATTTCTGATCGCCGGGCCGTGCGTGATTGAGAGCGAAGAGCACGCCATCCGCATGGCGGAGATCATCAAGGGCGTGGCGCGGTCGCTGGAATTTCCATTCATCTTCAAGGCCAGCTACGACAAGGCGAACCGGACGTCGATTCGAAGTTTTCGCGGACCGGGCGTGAAGGAGGGCCTGCGTATTCTCAAAAAAGTTAAGGACGAACTGCACCTGTCAGTGCTCACCGATGTGCACGAAACTGCGGACGTGGGCAAAGTGGCCGAGGTCGTTGATGTGTTACAGATTCCAGCTTTCCTTAGTAGGCAGACGGATCTCGTGGTTGCGGCGGCGTTGAGCGGGCGTGCGGTGAACATCAAAAAAGGACAGTTTGTGGCGCCGTGGGACATGCGGCATGCAGCCGAGAAGTGCCGCGATGCGGGCAACACACAGGTATTTCTGACCGAGCGCGGAGCGAGTTTCGGATACAACAAT
>JASHRE010000138.1 GCA_030037515.1 Candidatus Sulfotelmatobacter sp. | reverse complement strand
GCAAGACCGAGTCTAAGTTCGTTCTGAATACTGCAGAGACGAAGGGAATCAACCTGACTCTTCCTTTAGCGTCTGCCCAAGAGACGGTTACGGTTGAGGTTTCTGTGCCCAATGTCGACACCGATGACAGCCGTTTGCAGGCCACTCTTTCTTCAAATACGGTCAGGGACTTGCCGGAGGCCAATCGAAACCTGTGGGACATTCTTGCCGTTGCGCCTGGTGTGGTTGGAACCGGTACTCGGGCAACCGGGGAGTCGCCCGGCGGATTCGCAGATAACTTCGGCACCCAAACGCCACAAATCAGCGCGAATGGCCGGAGTTACACGGGCAATCTCGTCATGGTTGACGGAATGAACGTGACTAGCCCGGTCCAAAACGGGAACATCATTTTGGCTCCCATCCCAGATGCGGTCCAGGAAGCCACATTGCAAACCAATTCCTGGGACGGTGAAGACAATCTGGGAAGTTCGATTCTCGTCCAGGTAACGACGAAGTCCGGAACGAACCAGTTTCACGGCACCGGCAGTCTTTTTTTCACCAATCAGGATTTTCAGGCGACTCCGGAATTCACACAGCCCGGTGCTTTTCTGCCATTTGCCCGAAAAGATCTGGTAGGTACCCTAGGCGGGCCCATTCGTAAGGGTAAGACATTTTTCTTCGCAGATTTTGAAAAACTCTGGGCCACAACCGCGGGAACGTCATCGGGCACTCAGTACTTTGAGGATCCTGCGTTTGTATCGTGGGCCCAGTCGAACTTCGCTAACACGGTCGGAACCCAGGTTCTCGCGGGATGGCCAGCAAGCCGGCTCATCGGAAGTCCGTACCAAACGTCAGAGCAATATTTAAATGGCAATTGTGGTACGACAACACCGTTGACGCCGCCTTGTGGTCTTAACATGATTGACGCCGGCAGCTTTGCCGCCAGTCCCTATTACAATGCTTTGCAGTACAATTTCCGGTTAGATCAGTATTTCACAGATAAGGATCGCCTGTACCTTAGCTACTACAACGACTCCTTCGATCAAGAGCAACTTTCGGCTCGGCCGCGGCTGGACGCTCTGGACATCATGAGGAATCGCTACGGCCAAATCGACTTCACTCATACATGGAACGCCAATCTTCTGGTGGAAGGTGGCTTTGCCTTCGCCAGTGTTGGCGGTGCGGATGGCGAAGACGCGAATTTAGCGGTACCTGACATTGGGGTTACTGCAGGCAATCTGGTCGGTTTTCCCGTGGGTGGAGGGTGGGGGCCGGGAGAGTACCGGGGGCCGAACTACAACTGGCGCGGCGTTCTAAGTTGGGTGCGCGGAAAGCACACATTGCGTTTCGGGTATGATGGCGACCACGCCATCGAACATGGCGATTTCACACCTTACAACGTGCGGCCCGACTTTACGTTCAATAATCTGTTGGACCTTGTCGAAGACAATGTCTACCAGGAATCGGTTTACGCTTACAATCCGCTGACCGGAGGCCAGGGGTCGGTTATTTTCGGCGGCCAGACGAACCCCTTCGGGTTCTTTGTGCAAGACGACTGGAAGGCCAGGCCCAATCTGTCACTGACTGTATCTTTGCGCTGGGATGATTTCGGCAATCATACCGCTTGGGGAAACAGTGGTTTTCAGTTCAGCACTTTAATTCTCTCGCCAGGCGGAAATTTCAATACTCAAGTAGCGAATGCCTCAGTCGGAGTTGTGTCTCAGGTATTTTCCAACGACATGAAAAACCTCTTCAGTCCCCGGATCGGTTTTTCCTGGGATCCGACGAAGAAAGGGGAGTGGGCAATTCGTGGCGGGATTGGCGTCTACCATGACTGGGTTACCCTGGGCCAAAGTGTCGATCAAACCCGTAATAACCCGCCCGGAGTTATAAGTCAAACGTTCACCAGCTTCGACGTATACAACGGAACCTCTTACCCCTTAAGTAATTTCTTCGCCATTGCCCCATCCGGGAACTATCCGTGGAATTTTCCTCTACCTCCAATCCCGGCGGGAAGTTTGAATTCTCATGGTGGAGTCAACGGTACGACGCCGTCGATTGATGCCTTGGATCAGAACTTGGTCGCTCCGTTAGCCGTCAATTATGTAGCTGGAGTAGAGCGTCAGTTGCGGGGAAGCCTTGTTGCCGGGGCAAACTATGCCGGGTCCAAAAGCTACAATGGGCTGACCGGATACAATGTAAATTATTTTCCCGGCGGTGCAACCTTTTCCGTGGTCACTAATAGTCAAGGTAGCTATGCTGCGGAGAGCATCGGTACTCTCAACCAGTACTTCGGGCCAATTACATATGTTAACAATGCCAATCGCGCTACGTACAATGCCATGATTTTGTTCTTGCGCGGTCGAGCAGGACATCGGGGAAGTTTCCAGGGATCCTACACGCTGTCGCATGCCAGAGATTTTCCCGAGGCCAACACGCGATTCGATCAGGACGATGGGTTTAACATTCCCCAACCCAGTTCCTATTTTAGTTATTACGGTGACGCTAACTACGATGTCCGGCAGCGCTTCTCGTTCTCTGGATCGTACACGCTGCCCGGCGTCGGGAGTGGGGTCGCAAAGGTCCTGACCTCCGGATGGGAAGCTTCGAGCATTATTGCCATTCAGACAGGCACTCCTTTCTGGGTAATCGACAATCGACCGCTGTCTATCATGTGCAACTTCACCGGAGGTCCCAATCCTGGGCCACAGCCGTGTCCGACGGGGGCGCAGCCATATCCGTTCACGATCATTACCGGAGTCTCGCCCAGCGTCTCTAATCCGAACGGATATGAATTAGCGCCCAACAGCGGCGACTACAACCTAGACGGAACCGGATACGATGTCCCGAACACACCGACGCAAAACTTCACGGGTTCCCACAGCAAGTCAGCCTATATCAACGGCTTGTTCACGGCCAGCGACTTTCCAACGCCAACGATTGGCACGGAAGGCAACCTCGCGAGAAACATCTACCGCGACCCGGGAATGCTCCAAGTGGATGCCAGCGTGCTTAAGAACAATCATCTTCCGTGGTTAGGCGAAGAGGGGAATTTGCAGTTCCGCTTCGATTTCATTAACCTGTTCAACCACCCAAACCTGGGTTTAGTGGATCCCAACATGGGTGATGCAGGCTTTGGAAAGGTTGCCACAGCACTTCCGGCTCGGCAGTTGCAGTTAGGGCTAAGGTTATCGTTTTAGCCGGTGTGATGATATCTTGGCGAGTCCCTGGCGGCAATCGGTGCTTTTTCGCGGTTGTTGACGCCTCTTTTCGACCTTAAATCGTTTTCTTCGGCGCTTTCTTAGGGTCATTGATGGTGGGCGCTAAGGCTGTAGAACGGCGCAAGATCAGGTTTGTGGTCAGCCGATACTCGCTCGCTCGATGATCTTCTGACATTTGACCGACTTCGTTCATCAACGCCTGAAAGGCCAGCCGGGCTAACTCAGTCTGCGACATTTGGACAGTTGTCAAGGGAGGCGTTGTAAACTGCGCCAGACGTATATCATCGAAGCCGATGATGGAAAGCTCTGAAGGTATCCGAATGTCACGCTCAAAAGCCTCCCGCAATACTCCGATAGCGGTCATGTCGTTCGAGCAGAGAATTGCCGTCGGCCGGCCATGTACGGAAATCAGTTTGGCCAGCGCGCTCATGCCGCCTTCCATCGTGTGATCGCCTTCAGTAATCAAGCTTGCAGGAATACCAATCTCCGACATCGATTGCAAGAATGCGCTCTTTCTGGCCAACGCCGACTTTAAGCGAAGGGGGCCGGTAATAAAGGCGATGCGAGTGTGCCTCAGCGCAGCGAGGTGCTGTACCGCCTGTCTAATTCCACTCAGATAGTCGATTCGAATGTTTGCTACCTGCGGGCTATCAGGACCAACATCGACAAAGACGAGCGGGACCTGTCGAAAACGGAGGTGCTGAAGCAAAGATTCTTCCATGCCAAAGGTCAGAATGGCGACACCGTCGACCCGGCGTTCGATCATCCGTCGCACGGAAAGTTCCATCCTCTTCGGATCGTGCACCGTTGAAGTCAGCAGGATTTCGTAGTTGTTCTCGACAGCCAGATTTTCGAAGGTTTGTACAATTTCAGGGAAGAACGGGTTGGTGATCTCGGAAACGATCAAGCCAAAAATCCTGCTCCTCCCTGAGACCAGAGCTCGCGCCTGTGTGTTGGGGAAGTATCCTAGCTCTTCGACCACTCGCCAAACCCGCTTGGAAAGTTGCGGATCAACAGTCGGAACGCGATTGATGGCACGCGAGACCGTGGCAGTGGAGACTTTCGCCCGTCGTGCAATTTCTCGGATATCCATGGGACTCGCAGGGATAGGATACAAACAAAGCGTAATCTTACCAGAGAATCACGCTACCGCAGGTATACGTTTACGAGGCCGCCCTTTCCCCGAGGAAAATCTGTCCGGGAAGCGAACCGCAAAAAAAAAGCTGCAATCTCTGGTAGGTTTGGCTTTACAATGAGCAAACGTTTACCAGCACGCCGCGCCAAGGGATTATGGGGGGCCAAATCCGACTTATCGGGGCGACCGCAAAGCGGCGATGGTGAGCGAGTTCTTGAATCGCACACGCGACGCAAGAGGATTTGAATGATTCATCTTGGTGATCTCGAGGCGTGGTTCGTGGCCGGAAGCCAACATCTCTATGGAGATGTGGTACTGAAGCAGGTTCAAGAACACTCCGATGTGATTGCGCGCGCCTTGGACGCTTCTTCGGAAATTCCCGTAAAGATTGTTGCCAAACCGGTCATGACCGACAGCGAGTCGATTCACAACTTGTGCTTAGAAGCCAACAGCGCAAGCCATTGCATCGGTTTGATCGTCTGGATGCACACCTTCTCACCGGCTCGCATGTGGATCGCCGGATTGCGATCGTTGGGCAAACCGCTGATGCACTTCCACACCCAGTTCAATGATGAGCTGCCGTGGTCGAGCATCGATATGAATTTCATGAATTTGAATCAGTCCGCTCATGGTGACCGCGAGTTCGGATTCATCGGAGCCCGCATGCGGCTCAGACGCAAAATTGTGGTGGGTTTTTGGCAGGATACTGTTGTTCATGCAGAGATCGGCACCTGGGCCAGGGCGGCCTGCGCCTGGCATGATGCGCAGAAACTGAAGGTCGCGCGGCTCGGCGACAATATGCGAAATGTTGCCGTCACCGAAGGGAACAAGGTCAGTGCACAAATCAATCTCTGCTATTCCGTCAATGGATATGGAGTAGGAGAGGTCGTGCAGCGAATACGGCAAGTTACTGACGCACAGATCAACAAGCTCACAGCTCATTACGATGAAGCTTATGCCGTAGCTCAGCCGCTGAGCCCGGGCGGATGCCGGCGCGAATCATTGCGTGAGGCGGCTAGGATCGAACTTGGGTTGCGTAGTTTTTTGGAGGAGACTGGAGCGTACGCATTCACCGACACCTTTGAAGACTTGCATGGACTAGAACAGCTCCCGGGGATAGCCGTCCAACGTCTGATGGAGGATGGGTACGGTTTCGGAGCCGAGGGGGACTGGAAAACAGCTGCTCTGGTGCGCGCGATGAAGGTGATGAGTCACGGGCTGCCGGGGGGAGCTTCGTTCATGGAGGATTACACCTATCACCTGAGGAATGGTGGGCAGGTATTAGGCGCGCATATGCTGGAAGTTTGTCCATCTCTAACGAGCGAGAAGCCGTCGGCTGAAATCCATCCGCTTTCGATTGGCAGGAAAGCGGATCCGGTTCGGCTCGTCTTTACCGCTGCGACCGGAGACGCAGTGAATGCTTCTCTCATTGACCTGGGCAATCGATTTCGTCTCATCATCAATCGGGTCAACTTGATACCGCCGGAGCATCCTGTTCCCAAATTACCTGTGGCACGAGGGTTTTGGATTCCAGAGCCTAATTTAAGAGTTGCGGCGACGGCTTGGATTTCCGCGGGGGGCGCACACCACACGGTTCTGAGTCGAGCCTTGAAGCCTGAGCACCTTGAGAATTTTGCCGAGATGGCAGATATGGAATGCCTGTTGATCGACTGCAATACCAACTTGGCGAACTTCGCAAAGGAGCTGCGCTGGAATGACGCCTACTACCATCTCGCCAACGGATTCTGACGGAAGCGAAATAGGCCGGAAACGAATCCGACGCTCTCCCTCAAGCATAAGGACGGTGGGCCTCTCTTTAAGAATGCCGAGCCATCTGGATCAGCCGCTGTGAGGAAGGCGAAGGGCCGATCCCAGGCCGGTTACCTTACTGCTCGGCACCAGAACCGGGCGGACTAACAGGTTGGCGTAAATCTGATTTAAGGCGGTATTGGATTGCGGGATTTCTCCGCCATTAATAACACGGTGCGTGGGCGCGCGATGTTCGCTCATGCGGTAGAGGATGGTACGAGTGTGGAATGCGGTCCCTTCGATGGCGGCGAACAGTTCGTCCTGAGCTGTGTGTTGCAGATTCCAGTTTAAGGTTATGCCGCGAAGAGTCGGGTTCACCAGCACCGTGCGATCACCAGTGTCCCAAGTCCTTCTTAGCAATCCAGTTTGGCCAGCGCGATACTTTGTGAGCCCTTGGCTTAACTCCTCGACCGAGGGGATATTCTGCAATTGCCGAAGATAGCAACCCGCGCTCGCTATCGACAATCGAGACGCGCACGCTCAAGCTTCCGAAGTGTACTCTCGCCACCAAAGCCATTGGTTACGCCTCCGTGCAAAGGCGCGATTGGTCCGCAAGCCTTATTTTCGCACCGCTACGATTTCAGCAATCATGATTTTCCGTCTGTTCCTTCGAGAGGATAAGTAAACGTTTGCCCAGGAATGCTCCATTCGACTGGATAGGTCTGCCTTTGTCAAAAATTAACTGTCAGGGAGCCCATTTTCCCCGAACTACGATTGTAAAAACGACGAAACGACGAGAGGGAGACTTGCAGTGAGCGGCTGATCCGTCATAGCGGGATCGATGATCCCAAATGCGAAGGATCGCCAGAATCGGCTTCGTGATAATTGTTCTATCCAAGGAAGGCCACGCGAGACGGTTGTGAGAAGACGTTGTCTTTTCTTGCCTCTACTTCCCTAGTGCCCGCGGAGGATGCCGGAGACGAGGTTAGCAAACTGAGGCAGAACTAGATTGAACAACGCATTCCGGCGACAGAGCATTGCGATTGTCGGACTACATTGAAGATGCGCTGAAAAAAGCGGCTTGAAACTTTAAGAAAACGAGGCGAGTAGCGACTGTTGACGACTTTGTCCTCGTCCTGTGAGTGTGCATGATTGGCGAAACACCCCGTTTATATAATATCAACTCATCATGGGGTCAAGGGCGCCATCGCCCGATGGCATAAAACTAGCGTGACCGGATCTCGGGCAGGTGAGTCCTGCACTTTCCGTTGTCGCGGAAGTTACTTTATCTATTTGCATGTAATGCTTGGATTATCCTTCGCCAATTCCAGGCAGGCCGCATGCTGTTTAGCCTGCTCTGTGGCTTCGCCCGAACTCTCATCTTGCGAAGTAGGTCGCGAAGTGGTTTGCGGAGCAGTCTCCAAGTTTTGCTGACGTCCGACTGGAGTCATAGTAGGCGAAACCGGCGTAGTTGGGCTTGAAAGCTGAGCCTTCGAAGTGGGAGCTTTGTCAAGCATTGCTTGGAATGCCGCCATCTCATCACGCTGGCTCCATATCAGCGGCTGAGTTTGCATTTGGCAGTAATCATCTGGATATTCCCACACCGGCTCCACCGTCACTTTGGTCATGCCATCGAGTTCCGTCAAGGTATATGACCACACTTTTTTCGTT
>JASHRE010000137.1 GCA_030037515.1 Candidatus Sulfotelmatobacter sp. | reverse complement strand
ACCCGCACGGAGAAGCCATTCAGCTTCGGCAAACGGGACGGAATTTATGAGGTGCGAGTGACATTGCCATTCGCAGCCAAAGGCGAAGTCGGACTGTTCAAAAAAGGTGACGAGTTAGTCGTCGAAGTTGGAACCATACGGCGCCATGTCGGATTACCGCGTTCGATGGCAGGGCTGCAACCCTCAAAAGCGCGCTTAGAAAATCGCGTTCTAACCGTCCAGATGAAGGAGGCACAATGAACGATACGCAGCAGACGCAATCTACGCCCACCGGTCAAGCCTTCGCTCATGCGCGATGCGCCTGCGGCGAGCTTACAGAGGCAGTCTCTGAATTACTCGGATTCTCGCCCGCGGTGAAACAGCATCTGCATAACTCGCGCATCGAGCTTCTGAAGGCGCTTCGCGACGTAATCGATGCCAGGATTAATCACCTGTCCGGACAGCAACCGAAGGGCACGAAAGTGGCCGTGGAATAGATTATTTTCGATCGCCCGGGAACTTCACGGCCGGGAACAGGCGCCTTTGCCCACAGTCAACGGTTTTCTTGTCCAGCGTTTTTGTGCCCGGCTGTCAGTTGGCTGCTTGCGGGAGAATCTGGCAGTGATCTGGTAGTGCCTCCCGGATTGCCCGTCAGTGGATGGCATCGCTTAAACGGACTGATCTCTCCGGAGCGACTTCTGCAGGTGCACAATCTGAACCAGGCTCGCTCAAAGCCGCCTGGAGGGCGCGCGGGCGGACCATGGGCTTGTCCCTATCTTTTTAAACGAATTCAGGGACAAAAATCATCGGAACAAACTCCTCGATCACGAATTGAGGGTATTGAACTTTTATGGGTTACGTTTGTGTTCACGGCCACTTTTACCAGCCTCCCCGCGAAAACCCATGGCTTGAAGCAGTCGAACTTCAGGACTCGGCTTATCCCTATCACGATTGGAACGAGCGGATCACCGCGGAGTGCTACGCGCCAAACTCGGCTGCCCGGATTGAGAATGCGGAGGGCCGCATCATTCGGATCGTGAACAACTACGAGAGGATTAGTTTCAATTTCGGACCCACGCTGCTCTCCTGGATGGAGACACAGGCGCCCAGAGTATATCGGGCCATCATTGAAGCCGACCAGGCCAGCAAGGAGCGGTTCTCCGGCCATGGTTCGGCCCTGGGCCAAGCCTATCATCACGTCATCATGCCCCTTGCCAACGGGCGGGATAAACGTACCCAGGTCGCGTGGGGCATTCGGGATTTCGAACACCGTTTCGGTCGCACTCCGGAAGGAATGTGGCTGCCGGAAACGGCAGTCGATCTGGAAACTTTGGAAATTCTTGCCGAGTTCGGCATAAAGTTCACCATTCTTGCCCCACGTCAGGCCCGTCGGGTAAGCAAAATCGGGGGACGATCCTGGAAGGATGTGAGCGGCGAGCGGATTGATCCCTCCATGGCTTACGTGGTAAACCTGCCTTCGAGCCGGAAGATCAGCGTCTTCTTCTACGATGGACCGATTTCGCGGTCGGTGGCCTTCGAAGATCTGCTCGCCGATGGAGAGCGTTTTGGCAAGCGACTCATGGCTGGTTTCGCGGAAGAGTTGCGGCCCTGGCCGGAACTGATCCACATCGCGGCCGACGGGGAGACGTACGGTCACCATCACCGATTCGGCGAAAGGGGCCTTGCCTCGGCCCTCAACTACATCGAATCGAACCAACTCGCTCAACTCACTAACTATGGAGAATATCTGGAACGACATCCCCCCATCCACCGGGTGGAAGTATTTGAGAACAGTTCTTGGAGCTGTATCCATGGGGTTGAGCGTTGGCGAAGCAACTGTGGGTGCAACTCTGGGGGCCACGCCGATTGGAACCAGAGTTGGCGCGAACCTCTGCGTGAGGCGCTTGATTGGTTGCGTGACGCTCTGGCGGCAAAGTTCGAACAGTGGGCACAGAAGCTCGTCAAGAACCCTTGGGCTGCTCGGAACCAATACATCGATGTAATGCTTGATCGCTCGGAAGCAAGCATGGATCGCTTTTTCAAGAAACACACGGTGCGAGAGCTCAACCAGAAAGAGCAGGTCCTGGTGCTGAAGCTGTTGGAATTGCAACGCCACGCCATGCTGATGTACACCAGCTGCGGGTGGTTCTTCGATGAGTTGTCCGGCATCGAAACGGTTCAGGTGTTGCGTTATGCCGGACGCGCCATTGAATTGGCACAACAGGTCTTCGGTGACCATCTGGAAGCGAGGTTTGTTGAGAGGCTGGCTAAAGCGAAGAGCAATCTGTCCGAGCATGCCGACGGCGCCCGGATTTACGAAACCTTGGTGAAAGCTTCAGCGGTCGACCTGCTTAAGGTTGGCAGTCACTATGCAGTCAGTGACGTGTTCGAGCCCTACGATGAGCGTGCGCAGGTGTATTGTTACCAGGTTGAGCGCAAAGAGCACGCTGTGCAGCGCACCGGCGATACGAAACTCGTGTTGGGCAAAGCCGTATTTACCTCGAGAGTCACCCGGGAATATTCCACCTTGGAATACGGCGTCTTGCATTTTGGTGGGTACAACGTCGTTGCCGGCGTCCGTGTCGACCCGGGTGCGGAAGGCGATCGTACTCGACTGGACGCGTTGCTGGATGCTTTTTCGCAATCTGATGAGGCTGACCTGCGTTTCCGCCTAAGACAAGCCTTCGGGGAGGTTCATTCCTTCACGGCGCTGTTCAAAGATAGGCAGCGCGAGATGCTGGGCTTCCTCTCCGGTTCCGTCATGGCTGAAGTAGAGGCAGTCCAGCGTCAGATTTACGAGCACCATGCCGAACTCATGCGGCTT
>JASHRE010000136.1 GCA_030037515.1 Candidatus Sulfotelmatobacter sp. | reverse complement strand
GCCATGATGTTCCGCCATCTCGCCTGGAACGAGGCCGCCGATCTGATCGAACAGAGTATGGAGCGCACCATCGAGCAGAAGAAAGTCACCTACGATTTCGAGCGCCTCATGCCCGGCGCGACCAAAGTCAAAACCAGCGAATTCGCTGGTTTCATGATCGAGAACATGGGAGCGGGAGTGCTGGTCTAAGCAAGCCTTCGGCAGTCAGCTCTCAGCCGGAGCAGTTGCCGTTTCCAGCGAAGCCAGGAATCTAAAGTTTTGCCGGCAGCTACCGGGGATCTCAGCCTGACCGAGTGCGAATCGCTGTTTTTGAAAGGACTCACTCATATCATGCGCAAGAAAGTCACCATCGTTGGTTCCGGAAACGTGGGTGCGACGGCCGCTCACTGGATCGCTTCGAAAGAACTTGCAGACGTCGTTCTCATCGACATCATTGAAGGCGTGCCACAGGGCAAAGGACTCGATCTGCTCGAAGCCATGCCTGTCGCGAAGTGCGATTCGCACATTATCGGCACCAACGATTACAAGGACACGGCAAATTCCGACATCGTCGTCATCACCGCCGGCATCCCGCGTAAGCCGGGGATGAGCCGGGACGACCTGCTCAACACAAATTACAACATCATGAAGGCGGTGGTCGGCGAAGTGGTGAGGCACTCTCCCAACTGCATCCTGATCATCGTCTCGAATCCGCTCGACGCCATGGCGCAAGCCGCTTTTAAGCTCAGTGGATTTCCCCGCGAGCGCGTGATCGGCATGGCTGGCGTGCTCGATTCCGCCCGCTTCCGTGCGTTTATTGCCGACGAATTGAAAGTCAGCGTGGAGAACGTGACGGCCTTCGTCCTCGGCGGCCACGGCGACACAATGGTGCCGCTGGGGCGATATTCGACGGTCGCCGGAATCCCGATCACCGAGTTGATCGAAAAATCGAAGCTGGAAGCGCTCATCCAGCGCACCCGCGACGGCGGTGCCGAGATCGTGAAGTATCTCAAGACCGGCTCGGCGTATTACGCGCCTTCGGCGGCCACGGCGGAGATGGTGGAAGCAATTCTGAAAGACAAAAAGAAGATTCTGCCCTGCGCTGCGTATCTCGAAGGCGAATACGGCATCCGCGGATTATTTATCGGCGTCCCGGTGAAGCTGGGGACGAAGGGTATCGAGCAGATCGTTGAAATCAAGCTAACGCCCGAAGAAAAGGCCGGGCTGGACAAGAGCGCGAACGCGGTCAAGGAACTCTGCGGCGTGATTGGAGTCTAGGACAGACTGTGCTGCAGACAGCGTTTCGGCGCGGTCTGAAAATCGCGCCACTCAATGAGGACAGTTACTGGATGCTCCACGGTTGGTCTGGGTTTCGCCGTGCTGCTCTCGACGGCGTGCAACCGTCGGCCGGCAAACCACCGGACGATCCGAGATTGACCGCGAATGTCAAAATGCAGAGCGTTTCGTTTTATAGATCGTCCCTTGAGCGCCAGATTGCCCATGCGTCATTCTTCCCGTCGTCGATTTGAATATGCGGAGGATTCCTGTCCTATACCTGCTCCACGGCGGCGGTGGGATTTCCGCGAATGGAGCCATGACTCCAATGTGGCGTGCTTCGCAGAAAAAGGACTGATCCTCGTCGCGAGACAGTAATCCTTTTGTGCTGGCTCGACGTGTCGATCCGACCGCGACGCCGTTCATGCTGGTAACTTGTGGCGGGCAAGAAGGTTTGCTGCCATTTAGCCGCCAGTTTGCCGCTTTACTGGCGGAACGCCGTTTTCGGTTGGACGTTACTGCCAAGCCGCCTGGTCACAATTGGAACCAGTGGAATCGACTCTTGCCGGAAGTGGTCGCAAGCTTATTCAGCCACATGTTTCACCGCAGCCCGGTCTCTTGCTGATGGTTTTCGGCCATCGTGCTTTGTGATTCCGGGCTTCCGCTGGTTCGGAGCTGATTTTCAACATCACTTTCAATGTCCTTTCGGCTATCCCGAATCCTTGGCCCGCATCTAGTATTAAAGGATGTTCGTTGTTGGCCCAGCCATAGAAGACCGTCATTCGGCGACCGTTCCGCAGTTCCTGGTTGAACAATCTTCCTGGCCCAGGGTTTTCTTTGGCAACCTTCGCGACCTTCTTCTTCCCCAGCGACCGGCGCCTGTTGAGCTCAACTCAAGTCCGGGCGATTTCTGGCCCGACGTATTCGTAACCCGCCGCTTGCCGTGGAGCCGCTTCCTGCAGTCGGCAATCTATCATGTGCTTGCGGGTGGGATTCTGGTTGGCATTGCTCAATTTCTCGCGCTGCAGCCGCGCCTGGTTCGGCAACCGCGATCGTTTGACCATTCTCAGGTCGTCTATTATCGAGCGTCGGAATACCTGCCGCCTTTGGATACTCGGCCGCCATCGTACTCGAAGCCGGAGAAAGCCGATGCTGAGACCGCAGCACAGCCGATCATCTCCGTCCCTCCGGAAAGCGACAACCATACGCAGACGATCGTCGCGCCGCCGAACGTCAAATTCAAACACGAGATTGCGACGCCCAACGTCGTGGCGTGGGCGGAATCCGAGCAGAATCCGCAGCTTGAGATCCCCGCAGCGCCCGCCGTTCCCGCGTCGGAAGTAACGCGACTCGCCCCGACCGTGCACAGTTCGGTGGTGGCTCCTCCTCCCGATCTGCGACAATCAAGCACCAACTCGGCGGTCGAGGGACTCCGGCCCGCACTGATAGCTCCACCACCCAGCGTTGAAGCTACATCGACGCGTCGACTCGGTGAAATCAATATCTCAGCAAGCAATGTGATCGCACCCGCGCCGCAGCTTCCAGTCGCGGCCCAGCGAACGTCACCGGCAGGGACTCTCGCCGGAGCGGACGCACCTCAAGTCGTACCTCCGCCGCCTTCAGTTTCAGCGTCCGGTTCCGCGGCTGGATCACAGGGACGGCTGATCGCTCTGAATCTTCATCCCGCCGTAACGGCTCCGCCCAATCCACCCGCGGGCAACCGCCGCGGAACTTTCGCCGCGACGCCTGAAGGACACAGCGGCGGCTCAGGCTCTCCCGGCTCATCGTCGGAAGCATCGGAGGCGGGGACAGGATCAGGTGGAATCACGGGGAGTCACGAGAGCGGGGCAGATTCTGCGCCCCAAACAGGCAACGACCTTCCTTTGGGTCTCTACGTTGGGAAACCGTCGTCAAAGCCGGACGCAGTGGCAGGCGACCCGACAAACAAGCCCTCCGCCGATGCAGTCAATCCCAACCTCATTGCCAGTGCACGTCCTCCGCGGGCAACAGCATCCCGCCCCATGCAGCCGGAAAGTGCGACAAAGCTGAATGAAGCCGAACGGGCGGTGTTCGCTGGTCGAAAGTTCTATTCTGTGACCTTGAACATGCCAAATCTGAATTCCGGCGGCGGGAGTTGGGTGATTCGTTTCGCGGAACTCAAGCACGAGTCAGATTCCCGCGACCCAAACTCGCCAGCTGCAGATCTCTCACAACCAACGGCAACGCGCAAGGTCGACCCCGCGTATCCGACGCAACTTATGCAGCAAAATGTCTCGGGAACTGTAATCCTCTATGCGGTGATTCACGCCGACGGGACCGTCGGTGGCGTGCGAGTTTTGCGCGGCGTGGACGAGCGTCTCGACCGCTTTGCCAGCGAAGCCGTCGCGCAGTGGAAGTTCGATCCGGCAACGAAGAACGGCCAGCCGGTCGATGTCGAGGCCACGTTTCAGATTCCTTTCCGACCTACGCGGCACGCAAGCAGCTTCTAGCGACTGGAGCCTCGAAGCCGTCCCCCACATGCTTAAACTACACCTGCTCCACCGACACCTTCTTGAGCACCACGTCCTTGTTGGGACGATCGTTTCTCCCGCGCGGAACTTGTGTGATCTTATCAACCACGTCCTGCCCTTCGACGATTTCCCCGAAAATGGTGTGTTTGCCGGTCAGCCACGTGGTGGGAACGACGGTCACAAAAAACTGGCTGCCATTCGTATTTGGACCGGCATTGGCCATCGCCAGCTTGCCGGGCTTATCGAACTTATGCGGCGAACCTTTTGTCTCGTCTTCAAACTGATATCCCGGACCGCCCCGGCCGGTGCCTTCGGGATCTCCGCCCTGGATCATGAAGTCGGGGATCACACGATGGAAAATCGTTCCGTCATAGAGCCGGTCTTTCGATTTTTTGCGCGTTGCCGGATGCGTCCACTCGCGCTTGCCTTCGACGAGTTCAATGAAGTTAGCGACAGTCTTGGGCGCCTCTTTTTCAAAGAGTCGGCAGGTGAAAGTGCCTTCGCTGGTTTCAAACACGGCGTAAGTGCCGGGCGTACGTGTCATCTCGATTCCTTCCGGTTATGGGAATTAATAACATTGTAAACGCATACAAGTGGTGCCGCTCTTTCATGACTGGGCGAAGGCCCACACGGCGTCAAGGTGAAAGTGCAAAGTGACAATTTGTCGCCCAGGGTGAAAGCCTCCGACGCTCCCGTGCTTTTTGGCAGCCGTGGGTTTGCTCAATTTGAGCTGGACGGATCTTTGACCGCTGGCGCCGCAACTGGCTTCTTGGTCACGGCGTTCGCTGGCCTCGCTGTTTTCACGATCGTGATGTGGGTGATTTTCACCGGACGGAATGGCTTGTCGTTCTGCGGATCACGCGCCATGCGGGCAATTTGCTTGACCAGTTCCACGGTCTTCTCATCGCATTGTCCGAAGATCGTGTAGTGGCCGTTAAGGTGCGGGGTGGCCACTTCGGTGATGAAGAATTGCGATCCGTTCGTATCGGGACCGGAATTGGCGTAGGCGAGCCGTCCCGGACGGTCGAATAGCAGGTCGGAGGAAACTTCGTTTTTGAATTCATATCCGGGGTCGCCCTGTCCGTTGCCGGCCGGATCGCCGCCTTGAATCATGAACTCGGGAATGACGCGATGAAAAATCGTGCCATCGTAGAGCGGAACTCCATGCTTGGTCGCGCCGCTGACGGGATTTTTCCAATCGCGCGTGCCCGTCGCGAGGCCAATAAAATTTGCCACGCCGATCGGAGCCTTGTCAGGAAACAGAGTGCACGTCATGTCGCCAGCCGTCGTATGAATGATGGCCGTGGGCTTCGCGGGCGCCGCTTTTGCGGTGGTGCCGGATTTGGCCGTTGGACTGGACGAATTGCCGGATTGCCCCATCGCCATAGCGGCGAACAGTGTCACTAGAAAGATTGCAGTTTTTCTGCACATGGAATCCTCAAGAGGGTGATTGGAACAAGAACAATGTTGCATTGTACGCCAGTGACCAGTGATAGTTTTCGCCCTTCGTCGTTTGTGCGAAGCGACGAGTCCCTTTTTGCATCGGGGCTCTCTTGTCCTTGAGAGCAACCGTTATTCGATGCTTGCGAAGCTTCGCTACGCCGCTAAAGATTTGAAATTTGCGTGAACTTCCCTCTGTGGATTCTTGGAATTCTCCGCGCGCTCCCCGACAAAAGCTTGGCCCCGCAGAGTGTAAACAGTAAAGCTCGCAGAGATCGCCGAGGCTGGTTGGGGTTATGCTCAGACCGACTTGCGGCGGCACAGAACTAGTCTCTGCTGTGCGCTCCCATTTCGCGGCTGACGCGCTCCACCTCGCCAAAAACTCGCAGCGTATTCCCCCCGAGAATCTTGCGAATGTCTTCGGCGCTGTAGCCGCGATCCAGCAGCGCCTGCGTGATCTTTGGCAGGTCGGCGGCGGAATCGATGCCTTGCGGGGTGGCGCCGGCAACGCCGTCGAAGTCGGAACCCAGGCCAACGTGATCGATGCCGGCCACTTTGGCGACATGGTCGATCTGATCGATGAGCGACTTCAGCGGCGGACGTGGAATTTTCGCCGACCACTCCCGCTCGATGCGGTCTTCGTCAATGAAAGTGACTGTTTTGCCTTGGGCTTCTAACTGCTCAACATATTTCTGCTCGGCTTCGCTCTTGTCTTTGGACTGGGCTTTCGAGGCATTCCAGTAATTCTGGTCGTCGAAGCCGCTGAAGAAATTCACCTGAACCACCCCACCGTTTTTCGCGACGGCACGGAGCATGTCGTCGGTCATATTGCGCGGAGCATTGACGAGCGCCCGCGCCGACGAGTGCGACGCAATCAACGGAGCTTTCGTCGTGGCAATCGCATCCCAGAAAGTCTTGTCGGCAACGTGGGAAATGTCGACCATCATGCCGAGGCGATTCATCTCGAGCACAACCTGCTTGCCGAAATCGGTGAGGCCGTTGTGATGCTGGACCTTGGGATCGTCGATGTCACCGGACGAATCGGCCCACTCGTTCGTGTTTGACCATGAAAGCGTCATGTAGCGCACGCCCAGGCGGTAATAATCGCGCAGGAGATGGATATCGTTTTCGATCGAGTGACCACCTTCGATGCCCATCAGCGCGGCCAGTTTGTGCTCGTGGTGCGCGCGCTCGATATCCGCGACGGAGAATGCCATCATCATCCGATCGGGATGCCGCGCCGCCTGCTGATAAACGGAATCGATCAGATCGAAAGTATGGCGGGCGAAATGGCCTTGATTTGTCTCGGGTTCGACCCAGATCGAGAAAAATTCCGCGCCCAGATTTCCCCGCTTCGCTTTATCGAGGCTGATATGGCCGATGTCTTCGGCATCGGTCGATCCAATATCGAATCCCTCGTCGAGGAAACGTTGCG
>JASHRE010000135.1 GCA_030037515.1 Candidatus Sulfotelmatobacter sp. | reverse complement strand
AACAGGCCAGCCAGAAGGCGGTAGCCGAGCAGCTGCATCGGAGTTGGGACGAGATCCACGGGATCATGGAACGGGCGGTGGAGCGCGGCTTAACGCGGCGGAAGGCGGAGGGAATCCCCTATCTGGGGGTGGATGAAAAGGCCTTCCGCAAGGGGCATGAATAAGTACTTCACCTTGGTCAACGATCTGAGTGGCAGTCGAGTTCTCTACGTGGCCGAGGATCGCGAGCAGAAAAGCCTGGACAGATTCTGGCCCACGCTCACGGAGAAACAGAGAAAGGGCATTGCTGCGGTAGCCATGGATATGTGGGATCCCTATATGTGAATTCGGTGCAAGAGCACTTGCCGGAGAGCGCGAACAAGCGAACAAGATCGTGTTTGACAAATATCCCATCGCCCGGCATCTTGACCAGAGACCGAGACTCGTGTCCACGCCCGGACGGCAATTATCGATTTCGGCCAGACTGGCAGCGGAAACATCATAATTATCGTGTTATTGTGCCGTTTTCCCACCGAAAATCAGCTAGCCACATCCGAGGAGGGTTTGGTAGAAAACGTGCTCCACAGGGGGGCACGTACCTTTGCGTGGGGAGAGATCCATGGAAACGCCATTTCAGGACTTGCGCTATGGCTTGCGTACTTTGTCGCGAACTCCGGGATTTTCTTTGATTGTGATTCTGGTCATGGCCCTTGGCGTTGGTGCGACTGTGGCGATGTTTACCGTGGTCAATTCGGTGCTGATGAAGCCGCTACCATTTCATGAGCCGGAACGACTGGTCCGTATCTACGACGCCGACTCGCACGATCCGACACACAATCACATTCCCGTCTCCGGTCCGGATTTTCTCGACTGGCGTCAGCAGCAGAAACAGAGCTTCGAGCAAATGGCGATTGTCCGCTGGAACAACTACAACCTCTCCGGCACTGGCGGGCAGCTTCCCGAACACGTGGTGGCGTTCACGGCAAGCTGGAACATGTTTCACATGTTACGGGTAGAGCCTGCACTGGGAAGGTTCTTCGACGCTGACGACGACCGACCGCAAGCGGATGCGGCTGTCGTGTTGAGTTGGAGATTGTGGCAGCGCCGCTATGGGGGCGATCCTAAGATTCTGGGTCAGACCATTCGCCTGGACGCGAAGCCGTACACGGTGATCGGCGTAGTGCCTGCGGGTTCCGAATTTCCAGAGCCCACGGTGCAGCTATGGACGGCGGTTTTTCACGAAACTCAGCCGCAGTATCTTCAATCGCACGGTGCCCATAATTTTCAGGTGTTCGCGCGTTTGAAGCCGGGGGTTACGGTAGCGCAGGCGCAGGCCGAGACGAGCGCAATTCAGGCAGGCATTCACACCCGGTTTCCCAGCAATTTTGTCGATGACGCGACTCACGTGGTGCCCCTGCTGGAGTCGCGCGTGGGCAATATCGAACCGGCCCTTCTGATGCTTCTCGCTGCTACAGGATGTCTCTTGCTGATAGGCTGCCTGAATGTTGCAAGTCTGCTGGTAGCACGCTCGGCTGCCCGTCGCAGGGAGGCGGCGATTCGCACGGCTCTGGGCGGCGGCCGATGGCGGCTGATCCAGGAGCAACTGGCGGAGAGCGTGCTGCTGTGTGTCGCAGGCGGCATCCTGGGACTGCTGTTGGCATCCATGACGATTCGCTGGCTGGTAACCGCCCGTCCGGACATCCCGCGGGCGGAAGGCATCCATCTGGACGGCGTTGCTGTGTTGGCTGGCGTTGGAATCATGCTCTTCTGCGGACTGCTCGCAGGTTTGATTCCGGTTTTGGCACTGAAGGAGAGACAGCTCCTCGGCCCGTTACAGGACTCGACACGCTTGCAACGCAGCGAACCTGCCAGCGCTCGCGTAAGACGCGTGTTACTTTCGCTCGAAGTGGCGCTGACGGTGGTTCTGCTGGTGGGCGCCAGCCTGCTCCTCAAAAGCTACCAGCATCTTCGGTCGGTCAATCTCGGCTGTCGTACAGATCATGTACTGACGATGGGCGTCAGTTTGCCCGATGCCACGTACACGACAACGATGGCGCGGACAAATTTCTATGATGACTTGCTCCAACGCGTGCGCGCATTGCAGGGGATAGAGGGCGCGGCATTAACGGATGACTTGCCGGGAAACGGGGACGCACCGGACCACGCATTCTTCATCCCGGAAAATCCACCGCTTCCGCAGGGTCAGTCGCTCGACGCCAATGTTTCGAGCATTGATCCCGACTTCTTCCGCGTCATGCAGACTCCGTTGATAAAGGGCCGATTGTTTCAGCCGAATGAGCGGCTAGAGAACAGCCAATTTGCCATCGTCAATCAATCGTTCGCGAATAAATTCTTCCCCAATACTGATCCGATTGGGAAACACGTGAACGATGATAATTTCTCTGAGCCGCACAACTTCGAAATCATTGGCGTGGTCGGCGACGTGCGCGGAACTGCAGCCTCTGACCCTGAGCCTGCAATCTACATGCCGCTGTTTCGCGGAGAGGAAGACAGTGCTTCCTTGGCGGTTGTCACAGGACCCGACCCATTAAGCCTTGCATTGCCTATCCAGAAGATTATTGCCGATATGGACCCCGACCTTGCCGTTAGTGACATTCTGACGATGGACCAGATTCTCGGCAGGAGCACATTGGATGCAGGCTTTGAGATGATGCTCCTGGTGCTCTTTGCCGCTGTATCCCTGCTGCTCGCTGCTGTGGGTTTGTTTGGGGTGCTCTCGTATCTTGTTGCGCAACGACAGGGGGAGATTGGGATTCGGTTAGCTTTGGGTGCTCAACGGAAGCAGGTTCTTCAGTTGATGCTGTTGGACGGACTGCGCCCGGCATTGGCCGGGTTGGTTCTCGGATTGATGACCAGCGCGGGCGTAACACGGCTGATTCGATCACTGTTGTACGGCACGACGCCTCTTGATCCCGCTGTGTTTGTGCTGGCCGCCTCGCTTTTGCTCGCAGTTGCGGTCGTTGCGTGCC
>JASHRE010000134.1 GCA_030037515.1 Candidatus Sulfotelmatobacter sp. | reverse complement strand
GTTTCAGCACCAGCTCCGGCCCGCTCATGCCCTTCATCACCACATCGGTCAGAACCAGATCGACCCGAGTGTGATCGGCGCCCATCGCATTTAGAGCCGTGTGCCCGTCTTCTGCCTCGAGCACTTTGTAGCCGTGCTGTTCCAGGATTTTTTTGGTCAGTCGGCGCATGATTTTGTCGTCTTCCGCCAGCAAAATCGTGATCCCCTCCCGGCGTCCCGGAAGCGGCTCGGCGTGTTTCTCCGAAGAAGACTCCAGCTTCTGTTCAGCGCTGGGGAAATAAATCTTGAACGTCGTTCCGCGGCCGGGTTCGCTGTACACCCAGATGTCTCCGCCACTCTGTTTCACGATGCCGTAGACCGTCGCCAATCCCAGGCCGGTGCCTTTGCTCATTTCCTTTGTGGTGAAAAATGGTTCGAAGATGCGCAGTCGCGTGGCCTCGTCCATGCCGGTGCCGGTGTCGCTGATGGCCAGCATGACGTAGCGTCCGGGCTTCATGGTGGCGTGTTCGCGCGCGAACGCTTCATCGAAATCGAAGACTCCGGTTTCGATGAGGAGTTTTCCCCCACGGGGCATGGCGTCGCGGGAATTTACGGCGAGATTGATGACGACCTGATCGAGCTGTACGGGATCCGCTTCGATGATCGCGCTTCGCGTACGCGGCGGCATGACAATTTCGACGTCATCGCCCATCAGCGGATGCAGCAGCTTGGTGACTTCCCGCAGCCGATCGTTCAAATCGAGAAGCTGCGTTTGAACCCGTTGCTTGCGGCTGAAGGCCAGTAACTGCTTTGTGAGCGAAGCGCCCCGCTTAGCGGCTTCCTGAATATTTTCGATATACTCCGCGCCATCAGAATCGACGCGGCCGCGCAGCAGTTCCGTGCAGGCGGTGACGATGCCCAACAGATTGTTGAAGTCATGCGCGACGCCACCGGCCAGACGTCCGACGGCCTCCATTTTTTGTGACTGCCGCAGTTGTTCTTCGACTTTCTTCTGGCCGGTGATGTTGCGGGCAATGGCCGATGCGCCAACGACCTTGCCTTCCTCGTCGAGAATCGGAGACACGGAAACGGAAACATTCAACCGCCTTCCATCTTTCGTGATCCGCACCGACTCGAAATATTCCACGCGTTCGCCGTGGTGAATCCTGTCCAGAATCCCCGGGATCTCGTCTGCGTGGTCTTTCGGACATAAAGTGGTGATGTTGCGTCCGATGATCTCCTGTGGCGTGTAACCGTACATTTCCTGTGCGCCTTTATTCCATTGCGTGATGACGCCATCGAGCGTTTTGCCGATGATCGCGTCCTGCGACGAGTCGACGATCAGCGCCATGCGGTTCTGCGAGTCGCGCAACTGGCGGCTCTTGCGGCGATCGAGTTCCTCGTGGGCTCGCCGCAGTTCGTTCTCAATGCGCTTGCGGTCGCTGATGTCGCGGATCACGCTCAGCACGACCACACCGTTCCCATCTGATCCATTGCCGGTCGAGACTGGGCTCAGACTGACTTCGACAGGGAACTCCGACCCGTCGCGCTTGCGGCCGTAGAGGTCGAGACCCGAGCCCATGCGCCGGATTTTCGGTTTCGCATGGTACTCGTCGCGATGGCGATGGTGATCGCGGCGTTGCCGCTCGGGGACGAGAATCTCGATGTTTTGGCCAATGAGTTCCTGGCGCGTGTACGAAAACATCGCTTCGGTCTGCGAATTGATCTGCACGATCAGGCCCCGCCGGTTGACGGCAACCACGGCGTCAGGCATGGCCTCGAGGATCGAGGGAGACAGAATCGTCTCCGCCAGCGTTTCCTGATTGGATAATACCGGCTCTGGGTTCACCACGCAGTCGTGCCCTATCCCCACTGAGGACTGTTGCCCTGCATGATAGCCGTATCGGAGTGCTATCGCAATGTAGACGCGCGGTGTGGCCTACAATCTTCGGACGCAAGACCAAAATGGGAATTTGCGCCTGCGGGCTACACGCCATTTTTGTGGGTTTCCGCGATTCTCTGGAATCAGCGGATCGCGTGGGGTAGATGGGTCTGAATTTGTGCCAAATCCTCGGATGTCGCGGTTAAATGCAAGATATTGAAAATAAGCATGTTATCTGCTTTATTTTCAGTCTCTAGCGAGCCGGCTTTCAGCGCGCGGCCTTCCGCCGACCGAGCCTGGCGCTCAGAGCGTGGCGCATGCCAAGAACAAACAAAAGCGAAGCCGGGCATAGTGACGAATGTCACCAGTTCCGGAGCTACTTCGAAGGTGCTAGGTGACGGCAGCACAGATTCTCCGCACCCGACCGTTCTCAGTGCAAGCGAGATTGGGCAAAGTGACTACCGACTAAAAGTGACTACCGACTAGGCGTAGAATGCCAGCGAATCGTGATGGACGCGTTGAATAACCCTGCTCCGGTTTGAGTTTCCATAGTACGGCGATCTTTTGTCTTTTCTGGTCGTTCCAGGCGGGGAAAAAATGCCAAAGAGACGGGCACTAACTGCTCGCCCGGGGGGATGCTGACGTGCCCGATGATTTTCCTCGCTTTGACCTTACTGGGGATGTGGCACTGGTGACTGGCGCCGGTCGCGGCCTGGGGCGTGCCATTTGCCTGGCTCTTGCTCATGCCGGCGCGGATGTTGCGCTCGGCCTGCGCGACGTGAAAACCGGAAGTGCTCTGGCCAGAGAGATTGAAGCCATGGGCCGGCGCGTATTGCCGTTGCAGATGGACATGACACAATTCGACCAAATCTCGTCCGCGGTTAACGATACGGCCGACCACTTCGGCCGGCTCGACATCCTGGTAAACAACGCGGGGCTCTCCCCGGAAAATCTTGCGGAAAATGTTCGTGAGGAAGATTTTGATTTGACTGTGGCGGTGAATCTTAAAGGGACATTTTTTGCGAGTCAGACGGCGGGACGCGTGATGATTCGCCAAACGCGCGGATGCATCGTCAATATGAGTTCGCAGGCTGGCTTTGTGGCCCTGCCCACCGAATCAGTTTATTGCATGACGAAAGCTGCCATTGCGCACTTGACCAAATGTCTGGCCGTCGAGTGGGGTAAGTACAACATAAGAGTTAACGCCGTCGCACCCACATTCATTCGCACGCCAGGCACGGAATCAGTCTTGGCAGACCCAGCATTCCGCGGCAACGTGATCGAGCGCATAGCGGCGCTGCACCGCATCGGTGAGCCCATGGATGTTGCTGGTGCCGTCGTATTTCTTGCGTCGCCGGCCGCAGCATTGGTCACCGGTCATACCCTTCTCATAGATGGCGGCTGGACCGCCACGTAAACTTGCCTAAGATTCGACGAGTTCCCCACGAAATCAGACAACAGCGCTCAAATCCTTTGATCCAGGGGAAGTTGGTTGCAATTGATTTTCGACAACTGCTTTGCGCAACCGGCTACTTGGCCTGCTCTCAGATGCCGAAGAGGGACTATAAAATTCGCGCCTCCGGATCGCCCGCATTTCACACTCGGCTGTTACCGCCGCGGTTCGTCCTGGTTCGTCCCCGTTCGTCCCCTCGCGTTAGATTTTGTATGGCCGCGATTCGCACCATTGACGGACACCCCGACCTTCGTGTTAAGATACTAGCGATCAGTTTGCCCTGTCGTTATTGACGTGGGCGAACCTGAATTTCATGCAGAGTGGCTGAGGGACGAGCCCTGAGACGCCACGGCAACCGCACCGGGATCATATATCCCGACTGGCTGGTGCCAACTCTCTCCTGGAAACAGGGAACATGAGATTCGGCTGCGAGCTGTATCTGCATCCGATAGCCTCTTTTCCTTTTCCTGGAAAATGAGGCCTTTGCTTTTTAGGCCACATTTTCCGGCTCGTCCTCAGCTATTCGCTGAATTTCGGAAGCGCGCCAAGCACGCGATTTATTCGCCCGCAAGAAGCGCGGGCGATTCGCGGCGCGCCCAGATCCTTCGCGAGAGAAAAAGCGTCTCGCTCAGGATGACAATCGATTCCGAGTGTTACGGAATGAGAAAGCGAGTAGCGCGTATGTCGAATTACGATCTTCACTACGAACTTCGGTGCCGGGAATGCGGACATCGGTGGGGAAACCAGCCCCGCTCCATCTGCGATGAGTGCTTTTCTCCTCTGGAAATAGCCTACGACTACGACTGGATCCGTTACGTGTTCGGAAACGGAACGCTGGATCCGACGAGGACGATTCGCGAAGCCATTGCCCAGAGGCCGGCGAACATGTGGCGCTACTCCGAACTTTTGCCCCTCCCCCAGGGCTTTACGCCGCGGCTGCCGGTGGGCTTTACGCCACTGTTTCAGGCGCCGCATCTGGCCGAGCGTTTGAGCGGAACGGCG
>JASHRE010000133.1 GCA_030037515.1 Candidatus Sulfotelmatobacter sp. | reverse complement strand
CTCGAAGGAACTGATGCGCGAAACTGGTGTAATTACACTGAATCGATACTGACAGCCCCCGCTCGTGCGACAGATATTGCCTGAAGGCGTTAACCACAATCTCGCGTGGACCAAGCGCCATCGGCGTCGTCTTGTTCTGGACCATCCCCCGATCACGCAACATACCGAGAAACTTGTACGGGACAATGGCCGCACCGCGATGTGTTTCGACGAACCCCCGACGAGACTGAAGGTAACGCTCCACCGTGCGCTCATCGACATCGCCTACATCAAGCCCTCGACGCTCCAACCACCGACTAAAGTCAGCAACGATGCGTAAATGTAGGTAACTTGATCCTTTTGAATAGCCGTGGTCCCGCAGGAGTGCTCTATACGCATTCGTATGGAGATCGAGCGGACCTTGATGCCGGGGACGGATCACACCCGGAAGCTTGAATATTGTGTTTGTGGTCATGTCTTCTCCTTGGCCTCAAGAGATGAGGAGAAGACATCAAATAATGCCGAGTCCACAATCAACAACCCGCCCGAAAACTAGGGTTCAAACTCCCTCATTCGGCATTTTTCGGGACTCGGCATTCTGGCGAAGATCATGAGTTTCATCGAATCCTACAATCTGGAGGCACGGCCGTTTGCTTGGACTTACACCGGTAACCCACTCGCTGCTTAATAAGTAAACTTATTTGTATAACGCAACAGTAGGCGTAACGTGAGTGGTGTGTCTTGAAGTCTGTGTCAACTAGCCGGTGAGAGTCCGGTCGCGGTAATCGCCAGAGAGCCGCGTAGCAAGCTCCTCGTGCCCTGGGTGACCGGAGGTGTGAAAGCTGGAGTAGGCCTCAGAGAAAGAGTGCAAGAGGGCAGTCCGTACCATGAAGGGAATCCTGCAGCGTCGACATACGGAACAGGGAGATAGGATATTGCGGGCATGCCCTTTGACCGTGTCTTCGCTGATGTGCAAGCGGTCCGCACAACTTTGTTTGAGTAGGCCGTTGGGCGCTTACGTGTAACTCGGCTCGTCATATTCCGAAAAAGTTCCAAATCGGGGTAAGGGGCCCGTCGGGACGATGCACCGCGATATAGGCAGTCAAAGCCTCTGACTGCCCCCAGACGACGAGATCTACGATCAGAATGGAGGCTCCAACCGCGACACGAAGCGTTGAAGCGAGTGACGTTCAGGAAGTCAGGTGTAGGTTTCCAGCCGTGTGCGTCGCGTCGGTCGGAAGGAGCCCGGAACTCATTTGGGTTCAACGATTCGAATCACGTGATTGATGGTCAGTCCTGACGTGACAGTCTGTTTGCGGCCCGAAGGCCAGTCAACAGTGATTGCGTCGACCGAGGTTGCTTTGTCTAGACCGAAATAAAGGGGCAGAGCACTTTGTGCGAGGTATCCCGACTTACCATCGTTATATTTCATATAGGTTTGGCCCCCGGCCTTCACGCGCACTGTTGCGCCCAGCCCATCGCGGTTCGAGACGTTTCCGACAAGATCAACTTTGATCCAATGAATTTCGCGTCGCTGCGCCAGGTTGCTGACAACGACCTGTGGCTCAGAGTTGAAATCATTGGTGACAATATCCAGATCACCATCGTTATCGAGATCGAATATCACTGAAGACCTACTGGAGCGGGGAGCCATCACGATGGACTTTCCGGACTGGCCAACGCAGACTTTGCTTTGCAGTTTTTCTTGGGCACGTCTTTCATTCGGATCAGAGCAATCAATCTCAAACCACGGAGTGTAGAGTTTCTTGCGAGGCTCAATGCCCAAGACAAATTCGGCATCCACGAACTGTTCCCCCCGATTGTTCAGCAACAGCGAGTTGATGCCATAGCGGTAAGGATAGCTCATGCCCGAAGCGATAAAGATGTCGTCCCATCCATCAGCATTCAAATCGCCGACGCTCGGTCCCCAAGGCCAATAAGTTTCGACTCCGATGCGGTCGGAAATCTCTTCAAAGTGACCGTTGCCGAGGTTATGGTAGAGAGCGTTGCCGAAAATGAAGTCGGACTGTGTTCCCTGAAGATAGGCGTCAGTCCAGGTGATCGTCGATTTGAGTTTTTCGTTTTCCGGTCCGGGTTCCTGGCTCATGTCGGAGTGCATGTCGGCGATAAATAAATCCGTCCGACCATCATTATCGAAGTCGAAGAACTTTATTCCCATCGCTCCCCACGGAGTTTTCGGGAAAAGGTCATTCGTCCTTTCGATAAAGTGTCGTCCGCCCTGATTTTCGTAATAATGGTTGCGCCCCTGCATGTTTAGAAAATAAATGTCAGGGAATCCGTCTTGGTTCAAATCGGCAACGTCCAGGTCACCGCACCACCCATGGGGGTGCAGACCGACTTCGGAGGTCACGTCCTTGAAACGATTGTGACCGATGTTCTTGTACAGCACGGGATATTCATAGCGCTCGCTGTAGAGGTGTCCGGAGAATGCGTTGGTAATACCCACGAATTCGCCATCCGGTCCTTTTTCGTCTGTGGTGTACTTGCCTACATTGCACACCAAGAGATCGACTAACCCGTCATTGTCGAAGTCGAAGAACATAGCACCGGAGGAATGAGCTACGAGGTCGACTCCAGCCTCGTGGGAGATATCTTTGAAATGGCCGTGCCCATCGTTTTCGAACAATGCATTCCCGCCGCGAACGGTAGTGATGAACAAGTCTTGATCGCCATCGTTGTCGATGTCGGCAAACGCCGCCGCGACGCTGACCCTCCCAGGCAGCGCAATTCCGGCATATTCTGTGATGTTCTTAAATTTGCCGTTGCCCAGATTTTTCCAAAGCTGGTTTCCTCCGACCTGATTCAGAAAAAGGATGTCATAAAGCCCATCGCCATCCACATCTGCAACCGCGACAGCGCTGCCATGATCGTAATGGCCCATGCGCATATGCTTCGTCACATCATCGACCGCGCGATGATGAAATGTAATGCCGCTTGTTTGAAGTTCATCGACAAACTGGAAGTCATGAAAGACTTTGAATGTCTTGGCAGCCTCGATCTCTGCTTTTTTTCGTGCAGGAAGCGAGTCTGCCCCAATATCCTCGTCGGGATAGCGCAGCTTGGGCCGAACGTCATCGGCGCCGGAGATGACAAGCAGAAGCAAGAGCGAGGCCGTCATCCGCAACGCACGCTTCCGTGTCCAACAATCCACCAGTGGGTTCACGATTCTTCTTCTATCAATGCGGTTGGCCGCCTTTGCCGGGCGATGCAGAGGGAACTCATCCTCCGGGCAAGGGCGGCGCCAATTTTTCGGGTAAACCTTTTCTTGCATCTCTATACGTTCGGGAGATAATACCAGACATGGGCCTGGCTTTGAGATCTATCCTCGGGGCAATCTTCGTTACGGTCTGCTTCATCGCAGTCTGCGGCCAAACGGGTGGGGATCAGATCGGTGCAGTCAGCGCCTCGTTGCGCGTCGGCGAGTTTGATCATGCATTACAGCTTCTGCAACCGATGCTGGTGGAATCTCCCTCCAATCCTCAGTTGTGGACCCTTCAGGCCCTGGCATATGCAGGCGCGAAACGAAAAAAAGAGGCATTGGAGTCATTTCAACACGCACTGAAAATCTCACCGGATTATCTTGCGGCTCTGGAGGGCGCAGCTCAGCTTGAATACGAAGCGGGGAGCGGGCAAGCAATCCCTCTATTGCACAGAATCTTGCTCGTGCGTCCCAGCGACCCCACCAGTCACGCGATGTTGGCAGTGCTCGAGTACAATCGGGGAAACTGCTTGGCAGCCTTGCAAAATTTTGACAGGAGCGGCGATCTGGCGAATTCACAGCCGGAAGCCCTGCGCGCACGCGGTTCTTGTCTTGTGAGGACGAAGGAACTGGATAAGGCAATTTCCGTTTTCGAGAAACTCTTGGAGATAAATTCGTCTGACACCGTTGCGCGTTGCCAGTTAGCATCAGTGGAACTCATGGCGGCCCGGCCCAAGGAGGCAATTGACGTTCTCATTCCGATACTCCAGGCAACCGATCCGCCCGCAACGGTTCTACAACTGGCCTCGTCCGCCTACGAAGCGATGGATGACACTCCCAATGCGGTGCGCGTTCTTCGTCAGGCGATCGTGAACAATCCTCGTGATGTCGATCTTTACCTCGATTTTGCCGATCTTTCCATGGAACACCAGTCGTTTCAGGTCGGCATCGATGTGGTTAACAGCGGTTTGAGGATTCAGCCTGCGTCGGCTCCGTTGTATGTTGCGCGCGGAGTCCTGTATGTACAACTCGCAAAATACGACGAAGCGGAAGCGGATTTCGAGAAAGCAAATTCGCTCGACCCGAAGGCATCGCTCGGCTCCGTCGCTCAAGGACTCGAGGCCATCCAGAGTGGCGATCCGGATCGAGCTCTCGCGAGAGTCCGCGCGAAACTGGCCAAGAAACCAAACGATCCTTATCTGCTCTATCTCGAGGCCGATATCTTGACGGAAAAAGGAGTAGACCCCGGCACTCCGGATTTTGCCAGAGCTTTGTCTTTGGCCGAAAGAGCCATTAGCATCCAGCCGTCCTTGACATCTGCGCGTGACGTCTTGGCAAAACTCTACTTGCAAGCCGGACAAAATAAAATTGCGATCGCGCAATGCAAGAAAGCTTTGATCAGCGACCCGAAGGACCAAACAGCTCTGTATCATCTGATTCAAGCACTGCGCAAGAGCGGCGAAACGGCTGAGATTCCTCAGTTGCTGAGGCGTCTCGCGGATTTACGCGCGCAGAGCACCAGGGAGGAAAGTCAGCATAATCGATACAAATTGGTCGAGCGCAACAGTAGCGGGACGGCACAGCTAGCTCAACCTTAATTGCTTTTTCCGCACTCGGGGTGGCGCTTTGCGTATTCTTAAGGCGTGATGCGCGCGCAGTTTGCACAGCACAAGATCAGTCCTATAGAAATTTCGTGATGTCTCTCGACCGCCGGAACTTTATCAAGCTTTCCTTTGGATCTGCATTCACCGCATCAGCCGCGAGGCTGCTCGCTCAAGGTGTGTCGACGCATACGTCCGCGCCAATGCCACGCCCGCTTGCGTCCGGACGTCCTTTCAACGCGCACTTTGTGGATGTCGCCTCGTCTGCGGGACTAGACGAACCAACCATTTACGGTGGTGTCGATACCAAAAAATACATTCTGGAATCTACAGGATGCGGCTGTGCCTTTGTCGATTACGACAATGACGGGTGGATGGACATTTTTCTGCTTTGTGGGACCCGTCTGTCAGGAGATCCTCCCGAGGCCACAAACCGACTCTACAAAAACAATCGCAACGGCACGTTCACTGATGTGACCGAAGAGTCTGGACTAAAAGCCGTTGGTTGGGCTTCCGGAGTGTGCATAGGGGATTACAACAATGACGGCTTGGAAGACATTTTCTGCACTTACTTCGGGCAGAACCGTCTTTACCGTAATAACGGCAATGGCACATTCACGGAAGTAACAAAGGCAGCCGGCCTGTGGAGTCAGGAGCCGCGATGGGGCGCCGGCTGCACGTTCCTGGATTACAATCGCGATGGCCACTTAGATCTGTTCGTCTCCAACTACGTCCGCTTCTCCCTTGAACACGCGCCGGTTCCGGGGGAGAACATCAACTGTAACTGGAAAGGTATTCCGGTGGAATGTGGGCCTCGCGGCCTGCCCACGCCGAAACATTCGCTGTACCGTAATAACGGAGACGGCACGTTCACCGACGTCAGCGAACAATCGGGAATCTCGAAAGCTGCCGGAAGTTATGGAATGACGGTGGTGGCAGCCGACTTCGATGAAGATGGCTGGACAGATATTTTTGTTGCCTGCGACTCCACTCCCAGCTTTCTGTTCATGAACAACCGTGACGGAACATTTCGAGAAGAAGGTGTGGTCCGCGGA
>JASHRE010000132.1 GCA_030037515.1 Candidatus Sulfotelmatobacter sp. | reverse complement strand
CAGTAAGCCAGCGGACGCGGGAGATTGGGGTGCGCATGGCGCTCGGTGCGCAGCGCAGTTCCGTTTACGGCCTCGTAATGAGGCAGGCAGGGTGGCTGACAGGAACGGGGCTGGCGATCGGACTGGTCTGCTCCGTAGGAGCGTCGTCGCTGATACGCAACCTGTTGTTCGGTGTGCAGGCATGGGACGCAGCCACTCTGGGTGGCGTGGCCGTGCTACTGGGGGTTGCGTCGATGGCGGCGAGTTTCCTGCCTGCGCGTCGCGCGGCGTCGGTGAGTCCAACGGATGCGTTGCGAGCGGAGTAACAGTCTGATTGTTGGGTTCTGTGCAGGAATCTGTAAAACGTATCGGTTTTCGCTGCTTTTGCGGCGGCGAGCACGTAGTGGGTGAACTTAGACGGGGCCGGCGTTCCAAGCAAAGTCCGAGGGTGCCCAGCAGCTGGACTGCAAAAAAATTCACCTCCCTCGCAAACCAGATCATAGATTTCGCGTCAAACCAACAGATCCCCGAGCTTCCTAAATGCGCCGTCTGTTTTCGATTTGTCTCAGGATACTATGAGCGAAATGACGGACTGCAGAGGTTTTGGGTTGCTCAACCAGTACATGGAGCGTGCTTCCAACTACCGCGAGTTTCGCCCCTCTCGTGATCTTGCACCATACCTTGTTTGCCTCTGGAGTCAGACCATACACTCTCGAATGGAATTCGCACAAAGAGTTCTGCCCGACGGCTGTGTCGACGTCCTTCTCATGAACGAAATTCCGATCGTTATCGGTCCGTGGACTAGACCTTTCATTGCCAATCTTGCTCCTGGTACAAATATCCTCGGCGCGCGCATCTGCCCTGGGCTGGCATCAAGCCTGTTGGGCATACCTGCCTCGGAACTTCTTAATCAATCTGTACCGCTTGGTGACGTGTGGGGTAGCTCAGGGACCTCCGAGTTTGAGAGGATTGTGGACCAACGTACCGTTCAAGCGCGGATGTCAGCAATGGAGGCACTCCTGCTCATGCGAGGTGAGACGGCCCACCCAGTCGACCTCGCAGTAAGTGCGGCTGTTCAATGGATTGCAAGGCATCCGCATGGACGTGTTGAACAATTAAGTCAGTGGCTCGGTATCAGCAGCCGGCAGATTCAACGTCGATTCACAATCGCGGTGGGGTTTGGCCCAAAACTCTTTCAGTCCGTGCTCCGTTTCCAGCGGCTTCTGCACCTGGCCTCGAACGAGGGTGCGCAAGGGAATCTTGCGCGGTTCGCTCTAGATGCAGACTACTCCGACCAGGCGCACATGAGCCGAGAGGTGAAGCGGTTTTCTGGGGAAGGGCCAAGTGCACTCCTTCAGACCTCGAGATCCACTCTCGCCCTGTCTGGCCTTGTGCGGCCCGAGCGTTCCTTCCGGCCGGCAGGTTGATGTGTCCGATTCATTCAAGACAAATCCTCGCGTGACAATCTATCTTCGAGGGAATGCTCAACAGACGAGAACTTGACGGGACTCATGGCCGCGTCGGTTTGTCTCCCCGTTCGTACAAATGGAGAATCTCAAACTATGGACCAACGCGTCAGCATCATAACTCTTGGCGTCAACAACCTTGAAACCTCACGAATGTTCTATGTCGAGGGATTCGGCTGGAAGCCCGTATTCGAGAACAAGGAGATCATTTTCTTTCAGACCGGTGGAATGGTCTTTGCGCTCTTTCTCCGCGATCATCTGGCAGAAGATTTTGCAGCTGACCCAAAGACGTTCGGTCGTGCACCTTTTGCTCTTGCTTACAATGTTCGAAGCAAAGCGGAAGTGGATCCGTTGATGCAGCGCGCTGCAAAGGCTGGGGCCAAAATCCTTAAGTCTGCTCGCGAGGCATCGTGGGGCGGCTATTCCGGTTATTTCGCCGACCCAGATGGGTTCGCATGGGAAATAGCGTGGAATCCACAGTGGCGTATTGCACCGGATGGCAGTATTTATGTGCTGTGAGCCAGCTTCTCCGGCTTCAACCTGGGACTCAGACTCGTTTTTTGCTGGCTGACAGGCACTAGCGAGCCCGTAACTTCGTTTGGACAGCGCTTCAAGCGAGCCCAAGCGAGTTCATTAGGGCATTTTTTGCGCATCAATAGAACTTCTCTCCCCCCTCGCCATTTTTCCCTGTTCTGCCTGTTGCCAGGAGTTCAAGATATTTGAGAGGCATCGGTTTGGCTGAAACATCAGGGGGCTGCACAATGATTTGCCGATGTCTGTCAGGATGCCTCTGAGCCAGCCACAAGCCGGATCAGCGTGAGTTCGGGCGGGGTGCAAGAGAAATTCGTCAAATGTGCCAGCGTCCAATCAGGATGCCCGGATAATTCCGAAAGATCACTTACATTCAAGACAGGCCAGGGGCAGTATTGAGATGATCACGGCAACGCCGGAACGAGGTGGCATCATCGTCGCCGGACTACCCATTGCTGGTGCGGCGGATTGATCGCAAATGGAAGGATCAAAGGATCAGAGCCTCCTTGCTTATCCCGCGCGAGATGTTGTTCGAAGAAGAATCATGCTGGTCGTTACGTAGAGGAGAGTTAACGATGCGTATGGGAGTGGGGTGTACTCAGCTTGGGATTTGCGGCAGCGTCGTCCTTAGCTTAACAGCGTCGCCGGTTCTCCTCCTCGAACGAGGGCGGGCGCGGCAGATAGGAATGTTGTTCCTCCACGAGAGGCAATGATCAGTGAGCTAGGAACAGCGCAGCCGAACCTAGACAATCGCGTAAATTCCGTGGATCAGATTGCGCCGTCAGTCCTGTTCTTCGCCAGCGATTTCAGGCTCTCCTCGCTCGCATCGAAGATGTCTCCGAAGTCATGCCCGCAATGAGGCACGATATGTTTACCAATGTGGTTGACAAGTGGTTAACCTATATGGTAAACAATATACATGACGGGCGGCAGGACATCCGAAGATGTAACCGAGTTGCTCGAAGAGATCCAGGGCGACAGAACCCTTACAAAATTTGCCGAGGACCTTCGCGTTTCCAAGGCATATCTCAGCATGGTCATGTCGAATAAAAAGCCGCCCAGTGACAAGCTCCTGAAGCGCGCCGGAATTCGCAGGACTGTGAAGATTAATTACGAGGTCTTCCCCGGCGCAAAAAAGGAAGAGTGATATGCGCACTGGCAATATCGAAGTCATCTTTCACCGTACCGTCCGTGTTCCCGATGGCCGACAGCCGTCAAATCTGCCGCCTAGCCTGGGCACCATGGATCTGTATCCAGTTGCAAAATACGCGAAGCGCTGCCCCTCGAACTGGGAAAAGGAAGCCTATTTCCTGGCCCTGCACGAATGCGAAGCAATGTGGATGTCGTTCATGCCCTTTGCTCATCCAGTTGCCATGCTGGTCGGTGCTGGTGGCATCAATGCGCTTACAGGCGAGAAGCTCGGAATTACGTTGGAGCAAGACAACTATCTGGTCGCGCCGCCGCAGCCCTGGCTTGACGGCTGGAAGGACAAGGACGGTACCGTATACCAGTTCGTCGCGACTGCCTATAAGAAGGGCGCAGGAATCACCGTTGCCGAGCAACCGATGGGCGAGGAATCTAAGACGGGCGCAATCGGCATCGCTTTCTTCGACCCGAAGGACGCATCGAAGCTGAAGGTGAAGAGCAGGCCGGTCGAAGGATACACAGACTCAATCGCCGGTAATAACTTTAACTGGCAAGCGGAATTCACCGAA
>JASHRE010000131.1 GCA_030037515.1 Candidatus Sulfotelmatobacter sp. | reverse complement strand
GCAGCGCAGCCATTGTTTCCACACCGTCCCAAAGATTTTGTAAACGAAGATTTTCATTCGCGGCGTGCTGATTATCGTCATAGTTGGCAATTGGCACGGTAATCGTATGCGTTTGGGCGGCCCGCTCCATCGCGCCCAACGGGACACTTCCACCCATGGTCGGCAGCAACACGACATCTCCGCGAGCACTGTCCACTGCGCGGATTACCTCCCGGGCAATGGGCAAGTCCATCGGAGTGCGCACGGCGTTGTAACCCGCGTCATCGCGTTTCACCAGGGCGACCTTTGAGTGCTGGGTCAGGATCTCGCGCGTGGGTTCGCTGTCGACCACAAAATAGCCGCGGGAACGTATGTGGTCGATCACCCGCTGCTGTTGCTCACGCCAATCGATGCCCACCACCAGTCGAAGATCCAAGTCGGCGGTCGCTGTGGGCGGAATTACATTCGTTGCGCGGGCTCCAATTTGGCCGGAAGCAAAGCCGTTGATGTTGAGAGACGGCTGGTTGATCAGCTCAAGCAAGCGTGCGCCGCCGCCATCGGTATGACCGAGCCAAAAGGAATTCATGAGCATTTGATCATTGACCGGGGCTCGCGCCAGCGCTTCCTTCTCCGCGGATGATAGCGGTGTGATTCCATCATAGAAATGCGGCACCAGCACGCGCCCTTCGTCGTCCTTCATTCCCGCGAGCAACTGCGCCAGCATCATCGCCGGATTCGGGGCCCAATTTCCATAATGTCCGCTATGCAACCCGTGATGTGGACCGTACACGGTGACTTCAAGGTGAGCGTCGCCGCGTGCCCCAAAGACAACTGTCTGCTTTCCACTCTGATCTACCGGCCCGTCGCAGATCAGCCACACGTCACCCTGGATTAGTTCACGATTAGCGTCAAGAATCTGTTCCAGGTGAGGCGACCCCGCTTCTTCCTCGCCTTCCCAAACGAACCGAATATTCGCGCGCAAAGCGATTTTTGCTTCCCGCAGGGCATCGAGAGCAGTCAGTTGCGCGAAGATGGCTGCCTTGTCATCGCCCGCGGATCTGGCATAGATGCGCTGCTCTTGATCGACTTCGCGAATCACCGGTGTGAATGGCGCGCTCTGCCATTCTGATGGAGTAACCGGCTGCCCGTCGTAATGGGCATAGAAGACGATGGTGCGTTTTGCCCTGGGAACAACAATCTGGCCGTAAACAACAGGAGGCGCACCTGGAACCGAGAGTTGTCGAGAGTCGACCCCTCGCCTTTTGAGCATCTCGACCAGAAGATCAGCGTTTTTTCTAAGATTCGCGGGATCAGCTGCGACGTTCGGGATGGACAGCAACTCGCTGAACCCTTGCGTCAGCTGCGTCTGATGATCAGTTGTATATCGGCGTGCAGCTTCCAATGGAGTTTGCGCTGCCAGAGTGCTGGTCAACCCCACGAGTAGCAAACATGAGGTATAAAGTCTTGATTGCATCGCACCTAATATACAGTTCCACCGACTTCGCCAACCCGAAGCCTCCTCACCGAGGCGTTTCCGACCAAGGCTAGCGACCATCCGGGAGTTGAGAGCATTGGTCTCCCCACGGCCCCATCGAGGATTGACCTTCGTTACTTCGGAGACGTACCTTGTTCTAGAATGGTTTCAACGCGAGGTCGTACCCTTTAGAATCCAGCTTTATCCTTGTTGGCTTGACGATGGTTCGCAATCTCGCCTTTGTTCTCGCGGTGTTCACGCTTTTGGGCTCCGGCGTTGAACCGCGCGAACAATCCAAGCAAGCACGTGTGCGTCGTGTTGAACGCGTTGATTCCCGCTGGGCAGAAAACACTCTAAAGAACCTTTCACTTGAAGAGAAGGTCGGGCAGCTCTTCATGATCCGCATGCGAGTAGAACTCCTGAACGGAAGGAGTCCGGGTTACTTCGCGCTCCGTGATAGCATCCGCAAATATCACATCGGCTCGCTGGCCATGTCGGCGCCGCCGCAAGGCCGGGCCCGTGATATTCGCCGTCGCCATGAGGTTGTTACGTTGCTCAACCAGCTGCAACAGGGGTCGAAGTTGCCGCTCCTTGTCGCTGGAGATTTTGAGCGGGGTGTTTTGCCGGCACATCTTTTTGGAACGACCGTATTTCCGCACGCGATGGCTTTTGGGGCGGCCGGGAACCTGGCTTACGCCGAGGAGTTCGGGCGCATCACGGCCCAGGAAAGCCGAGCTCTAGGGGTGCACTGGAACCTGTTCCCCGTCGCCGACGTAAATTCCAACCCGGCCAATCCCATCATCGGGACGCGTGCGTTCGGCGCGAATCCGGAGCAAGTGGGCGATCTGGTGGCGGCCTACATCCGCGGGGCGCGGGCGAACGGAATGCTGACCACGGCAAAGCACTTCCCGGGCCACGGAAATACCGCCGTCGACTCACACGTAGCGGTACCGGTGGTGAACGACGATTGGGACTACCTTCGTGCGGTCGATCTGCCTCCGTTCCAAAAGGCGATCGGAGCCGGAGTCGATGCCGTGATGACCGCGCACGTGCGGGTGCTTGCGCTGGATCCAGACCCCGGCCGCGTGGCCACGACCTCGCCCGCAATCGTGACAGGTCTGCTGAAAAAGGAACTCGGTTTCAAGGGCATCGTGGTGACGGACGCCTTGGATATGGCCAGTCTGGTGGGTCTCTATGCGAAGAATCCAGGACGCGTGGCCGTGGATGCGTTCAAGGCGGGAAGTGATGTGCTCACCGAGCCCTACAATCTGGATGCATGCTACCGGGCCATGCTGGACGCTGTCCGCACGGGCGAGATCGGGCAAGAACGGCTGGACGCATCCGTCCTCAAAATCCTACAAGCCAAGGCTTCGCTCGGCCTTGAGAAAAATCGCTTGGTTGATGTGGCAGCGATCCCCAGGCTGGTGGGCGTTCCGGAGAGTATTGCGACCGGTCAACGTATCTCCGATGCTGCCATTACTCTGGTGCGTGACAACGGCAAGGTGCTTCCGCTGAGAGGCGGTCGATCCGACAAGAGACTGCGTGTCGTGTCTCAGGGCAAAGCTCAGCCTGGTCTGCTCGTGATTATTCTCTGCGACAACCGGCGCGCGGAGGACGGTCGCGTTCTAGTGCGTCAGATCCGGAAGCGGGCGCCGGATGCGAGTGTGGTCTACATAGATCCTCGCGTCGCCGCGGGCAGATCGGATGAAGTGTTGAACGCCACAGACCGCGCGCAGCAGGTAGTGGTAGCCGTGTATGTCGTCCCTTCTGCAGCTCGAACCATGACGGTTGCACGCGGCCAGAAGAATTCCGCATCTCTGCCGGACTCGACTGCGAAGTTATTATCCAGGGTCCTTGCCCGCGCGGCCGAGAAAACTGTGGTTCTCGCTATGGGAACTCCGTACCTGACGGAGGAGTTCCCCGCGATCCAGAACTACATCTGCACATTCTCAAATGCGACGGTCTCGGAGCTGAGTGCGGCTAGAGCACTTTTCGGGGAAATTCCAATCCCAGGCCATTTGCCCGTCAACATCTCCAACGCCTCAGTCCCAGACACGAGAATCGAGCACCCGAAACAAGTCGCAAACATGGCGTCGCCTTAATAGATTCCAATCCCACAAGATGGCCGGAGGGCGCAACGCGATC
>JASHRE010000130.1 GCA_030037515.1 Candidatus Sulfotelmatobacter sp. | reverse complement strand
CTCCTGCCTCGATCCGGGCGGTGCACGATTGCGTGTCGACCTCGAGCACGCGCCGCATGCGGCGCATATCGAGAGAAATCGCAGTCCTTTTGAAATCCATCCGCTCGACGCAACCGGCGATATTGGACCCGCCTCCGAAGGGAATCACGACAGCGTCGCTCTCAGCCGCGGCGCGAAGAATCAGGCAAACATCGGATTCGCTTTCCGGATACACGACCAGGTCGGGCGCACCCGCAGCCAAGCCGCGACGCAGACGAAACAGGTCGCGAAATCCTTTGCCGTATGCGTGCAGCACGCGTTCTTTGTGGGCGCACGTGATCTGGTGGGACTGAAGAACGGAACGCAACCTGGCGGCCAGGCGCTCGTGGACCTGGGGCTCAGGCAATTTCAGCGTTTCCAGGTTCCACTGGCGAGGCGCGAACTCATCACGCTCGATGGCGAGTACCTGCTTGGCAAAGGGCCAGAAACCGGGATGGGCGTGATTGCGGAATTGGACATCTTCGTATCCCCAGCCCCACCATTTCATATGCGCTGGTTGACTCGAGCTGTTCAAAGCGAAGTTGTTGCCATGCCCCGTCATACCGCAAGCCGGACGGAGTGAGCTCTGGGTTGACGTCATCTCTTGCCTCGCATCGTAGCCAATTCCTGGCAAGAGTGCTCGGGCATGAGGCGGCGAATTTGCCACGCCAGCTGCTCGGCCACGGCCCGCCTGCTCTCACGCAGCGATTCCGCGCGGACGGAGCAAGCCGAGGAGAACGGTTCTCCGAACCTGACGGCCACGGGATGGGGGCGGGGGAATGAGCGCCCTTTGGGCAATATCTGGCGTGATCCTTCGATGTAGGCGGGAACGATCGGGATTTGGAGCTCGCTCGCCAGCCAGCCCACTCCACTTTTGAATTCGCGCATTTCGCCATCCAACGAGCGCGTGCCCTCCGGGTAGAGAATCAGAATTTTTCCTCTCTTGGTGAGGAAGCGGCGGCACTCGGTCAGGCAGGCCGACAGAGATCTTGGCCCCGGCCGGCGGTCAATCGGGATGACGTTCATCAGCGAAGAAAGTATCCAGCGCATATTCCTGGTGCGAAAGAAGTAATCGCTTGCGCCCAGGAGTGCGAATTCATGGAATCTGCGCCGGCTGGCAGTCATGAGGGCCGCACTGTCGGCGTGGCTGTTGTGATTGCTGCAAAGCAGGAATGGTCCGTCGGGAAGCAGATGGCGTCCCTCAACGGCAAGGGGAGAATAGAGGCTGAAGAAAGTCCGGCAGAATGCCTCAAACAGAGCGCCCCCCACCGCCGGCGCCCAAACCGCAGCCGGAGACTGGTGTACGTGATTGTTCCCGATCGACATGGATGAAGATCATCATTTTGTTTGCGGACGGCCAGGATTGCAAGAACAAGTGTGTTGATCGGGGGGACTTCGGTGAGTCCTGAGATTCCTCCTGGGGGCGGGACCTACACCCTTCTGACCTCAATGCCGCGCTCGCGGAAAGGTGCCACCGCTTTTTCGGAAGCACGCGTGTCGGTGATAAGCATGTGAACGTTTGAGATGGGACAGATAAACGCTGCGGTGACGACCCCGATCTTGCTCGAATCTGCCACCAGCACGGCCTGCTTCGCCTGCTGAATCATGGCGCGAAACGTCAGGGCTTCCTCGGGTTCGATCACGGTGATTCCTCGTGCGGGATCGATTCCGCACGCGCTGACGAAGACGCGATCCATGTAAATATCGTTCAACGCCGAAATGGCGGCCTGGCCGATCAGCGAGAACGAACCCGCCCACTGCACCATTCCGCCGGTGACAAATGTTCTCAGGCCGGCGCAATTGCTCAGCTCCATCGCGATGTTGACGGCGTTGGTAATCACGCGGATGTTGTGGCGGTTTCTGAGATTCCGCGCGACATGCGTGGTGGTGGTGCCGGCGGTGAAGCCGACGGTTTCATTCTCCTGGATCAGTTCAGAGGCGGCGAATCCGATTCTTCGTTTTTCTGCCGTGCGGTGTTGCTCACGATCTTGAAAAAGCGAGTCGTAACGGAAGGGCTCATAAAGCAAGGGCTCGACCAGCGTGACACCGCCGTGCGTGCGGCGAACCAGCCCCTTGGATTGCAGCTTGGCCAGATCACGGCGCACGCTGGCGGCGGAAGCGCCCAATTCAGAAATTAACTCTTCCAGGGAAAGGCTTCCCTTGTGACGCAACTCTCGCAAAATGTAGTCAGCACGATTGCCTGCATTCATAAGGGAGCGGCCGGCTTAGCCGGTGCTGTCTTTCATTCAACCCCATGTAAGAGCCGAGTCTTCGCCGGCGGCCCGGGATTGCAGAGTGTACAACATGTCACGGCTAACCCATGATGCTGTGCAAGATTGTGCACATGGAGCATGTTATTGATCGAATTCATGGAATTCAATCAATCTCTGCTTGACAGTGAGTGCAAGTGGATGCGATAAGAAATACCCAAGACCCCGGCTGTTCACCCCACAAGCTCACTCAATGCAAGGAGCCTTGACCATGAATTCTCGCTCACGCCGGCATTACCAGCTCTCGCTCGCTATCGCCCTCACCCTCCTCGTTGTTCTCATTTCAAGCCCGGTTCTGGCCCAGAGCACAAATCGACAGATCGGGACGCAATATGAGGTAACGGCCGATCCTGTGGTTCCTCGGCCGGAGGAAAAGCCTTGCCTGGTTCAGCTGTTCTCCAATTACGAGTTCGCTTTTTTCTCCGCGACAACCCAAACGTTCAATTTCACGCCGCCCTCGGACTGTTCCGGTCCATGGCAAAAGGTTGTCTTCGAGGCTGACTTCAGCGAGAACGCGGGAGATCAATTCGACCGGACAGCCAGTCTCTACATCGCCAATGCGAACATTTATTTCGGCACCACGCCTGAGCCTCTCGAGAGTGTAACCAACACCTGGCACGTTGAGCGCGATGTAACCGACTACAGCGCTCTGCTGACGATGCCTCAGCAAGGGACCATTGTGTTGCAGAACTGCACGACCGATTGTCCTGCCCCTTACAACACGGAATTAAATGGAGTGTTTACCGTGAACGCCGAGTTGGAGTTTTATCCCGCAGGCAGGCACGGTCGGGTTGGGAACAATGACGTTCCCGACGTGGTGCTGCCGATGGAGCAGAGCAACGGCAGTGGTGGACTGAACTTGCCGGCCTTCCTGCTCGCCGAAGGCGACCAGTTCACGACGACGTTCACGTTGCCCCGAAACATCGAGCGCGCTTATCTCGACGTAGTCTCGCAAAGCCAGCAGACCGATGAGCAATGGTATGCCTGTTTCCCCAACAATCTGAATTCGATCAACCTGCTCTACGGGTGCGGCAACACAGATTTTCGCGAGACCGAAATCACCATCGATGGCAAAGCAGCAGGGATCGCGCCTATTTCTCCCTGGGTCTTCACCGGCTTTTTGCCCGATCAGTGGGTTCCAACTCCGGCCGCTCAGACGCTCGAGTTTGTTCCTTACCGCGTCAATTTGACGCCCTTTGCCGCGCTGCTCAGCGATGGCAACGAGCATACGCTTTCCCTTACCGTATTCGACCAGAACTATTATTTCTCCGAGGCCGCGTCGCTCCTGCTCTATCTCGACAAAGGATCGAAGCAGGTCACCGGCGAACTGACCAAAGACACGCTGGGCGCTCCCTCTCCCGTTGTGGCGGAGAAGTTAAAGGGAACCTCGACGGTCACGGGGACGATCGGCGTAACACAAAACCGTGACTTTACGGTTGCCGGATACGTGAATACTTCCCATGGAAAGGTCTCGACTTCCATCTCCCAGCAGCAGAGGTTTTCCAGTACGCAGACGATCGATTTTGATACCGTGAATCAGAGCGTGCTCGATCAGAATACGGTGGTCGATAACAGCGTCGATTCCTCCACGACCGTCTCTGGTCGCTCCGGCAATCTCACAACGGATGACAGTTTCAGCTTCCCCATTTCGGTCGATGTGACTTACCCGGTCAGCACCGCGTTGTTCGGTCTCACAGTGGCCACGAGGCAAAACTATCAGAGCGGAAAACAGATCTATCTCGATGGATTCCCGCTCTCTTTTGGCTCGGTCAACAACTCGGTCTCGGCAAGCGACGTGACCCCGGCCGCGAGCTCGCAGCATTACGTCTCCTTCGATTCGACGGGTCAAATCTATGACTGCCAGATCGCGTCGAAGAACAACACACTCACCAGCGTGAGCCGCGGTTGCAACCAGCAGTAGCTGCGGCAGAACCATGCTGCCGATCTTTTCCGGGGAGGGCCCAATCTTGGGATTGAGCCGTTCTCTTGCCCGGCCCCAATGCCTGCATCCGGCCGAGATTCGGGGAGGACTCGGCTCGCGTCAGGCTTTGCGAGCGTTGCATAATCGACAAAATAATTGATCGAATCTAAGTGAAACGATCATTTTGCGCTTGACAGTCGTCTATGCGGCTCATTACTGTCGCGAGTTATCGATCTTCGCGCAGCCCTCGTGCTCGCACCACAACAACATAGAGAGAGAAGGATGAGTATGCGATCAAAACTGCTGTGCAGCGTTTTCGGTTGTTTGCTGACGATCGTGCTGGTGGTGGCTTCTGCCGTTGCCCAGACCGTCACCGGGTCCATCACCGGCCAAGTGACAGATCCGAGCGGCGCCCTCGTCGTCGGAGCCAACGTCATCGCGGCGAATACCGCAACCGGGGTGAGAACGTCAGCAAGGACCAACTCCTCGGGAGTTTATACCATCCGCTTTCTACCCATCGGTACCTATGCGCTCACCGTGGACGCGAAGGGTTTTGCGAGCCAGCAGACCGCACCCTTCGCCTTGGAAATCGATCAAACGGCCAAGGTCGATGTGGGTTTGAAAGTTGGCACGACAGCGACCACGATGGAAGTGAACGAGAACGTTCATCCCATTCTGGACACCACGGACGCAACCCTTGGCAACACGCTGTCGACAAACGAAATTCAGAACATTCCGCTCAACGGGCGGAACTTCTCCTCCCTGACGCTGTTCCAACCGGGCGCGGTCGATACCGACCCGACGGGTCTGACCGGTAACAACGCCATCGAGCGCGACACCTATAACAGCGGCATCGTCACCATTAACGGAAATCGGGAACAGGCCAACAACTACATGGTGGAAGGCGCGGACAACAACGAGCCGCAGAACAATCTCATCGGCTACAATCCCGCGCCCGATGCCATCGCAGAGGTTCGAGTGGTCGCCGCAAATGCGAACGCGACGTACGGAAATGCCAACGGGGGCGCGATCGTTGCCATCCTGAAATCTGGAACGAACAACTTCCACGGCTCTGCCTACGATTCGCTGGAGAATCAGAATCTCGATGCAAATTCGTGGGGGAACGGACTGGCCTATTGCGCGGACTGCAACCCTCCAACTCCAGCGAGTCCCATCACCAAATACACGCAAAATATTTTTGGCGGGACCCTGGGCGGTCCCATCGTGAAAAACAAGTTCTTCTTTTTCGTCGATTATGAGGGTATCCGCAGACACACGGCCCAGCCTCTGCAACTCACCAGCGTCCTCACTCCAGCGATGCTGAAGGGAGACTTTTCGGCTCTTCTAAATCCAGCCCTGCCGGGTGGGCCTATTCAGCTCTATGACACCCAGAACAATTTTGCGCCATTCCAGAACAACCAGATTCCCGTCGTAAGCCCGATCGCGGCTTATCTCGCGGCTCATCCCGATCTCTATCCAGCGCCCAATCGAACGCCGACGGATGGATTGATCCAGAACGACTACGTCGGCGCACAAAGTGGCTACGTGACCAACAACCAGGAAGATTTCAAGGTGGACTGGACGCCGGGTAATGTGAATAAGATCAACGGCTTCTATTCGCAGGGCAAGGGCTCTGACTTT
>JASHRE010000129.1 GCA_030037515.1 Candidatus Sulfotelmatobacter sp. | reverse complement strand
AACAGCCCGAATCCACCAAGGCCAAAGCTCGCCGGCGCCGGTCCTCCAGCAGATCGGCACTCCCTTTGGGTCTGGGCATAGATGTTCAGGCGGAGAGCAGAGCACCTACAGTATGGAATTCTTTTTAGAGGAAAGCTATTACATTATTTATACGTTATTCAATAAGTCAAGCGCAGACGCCGGAAAGATTGGCACATCCTCTGCTCCTCACCGAAGAAATGTTGTCGTCCGCGCCCTGGGTGTGTGGGCAACGTGTCAGAGCATGGCCAATCAGACTTAACTACACCCTTCGGGAAACGATCCTGTTTCTGTTCAGGACGGGTACGTGCCGGGCTTGGCGAGCCCCGAAGCCAAAGGGATTCGGTAGGCTAGAAAACTTATGGACCTCTACATTATTGCAGGATCAAACGCCGTCAGAGAAACCACGTTCGCGCGGAAGTTCCTTCCCAAATGTGCCAATTGCAAACTTCATCAACGCCGACCTGATCGCCCAGCCTGTGTCTCCCTTCTCTCCACAAACCGCTGCCATTCGGGCTGGCCGACTGATGCTAGCGATGCCCACGGGAATGATCATTACGAAAACTTTATGGAGTTTTTCTACAAACTTTACGCGGTTTGGTTTTCAATTTGAGCCAGGCACCGCAACACACAGCCCCACAGTTCCGCCAGAGGTTTGAATGGCTGCGATTACCGCATTCGTTCTGCTGTCTGACTTAGCGATTGCGTTCTACGTGCGATTCCTCATCGCCATTTGCAAACTGTGCAAGGGGCATCGGACTTATCACCTCGTGCGTCTCCGGTCTGACTGGAGTGAATCCGCAACTTCGGCGGATCGGACGATGGAAGTCCCATCCTTTCCAGCCGCCTGAAAACGCGGAACTTCCTGTCTTTCGTCCTACCACCTCCACGTCGAGGCTGAACAAGAAAAGGCAATAACCGGGAGCGTCGTCTCCGGTGGAGAAAAGCACATGCGTTCAATATTTTCCGTGGTTGCGATGGTTGCGGTTCTGGCTGTCTGCTCGACGATGGGGCAATCAACGTTCGGAAGCATTGTGGGCGTCGTGCATGACAAGACGCAGGCTGTTGTCCCTGGCGCGACCGTGAAGATAGAGAGCTTGCAAGACAACAGCGTTCGCTCTGCCACCGCGGATCACAACGGGGCTTTTGAATTCCTGAATTTGAAGCCCGGCAAGTATTCAGTCTCGGTTCAGGCAGACGGTTTTGCCGATTTTCAGATCGCGACCGCCGAACTGATTGCACGTCAGGCGCTCAGGATCGATGCCACGCTCGAGGTCAAGAGCCAATCGCAGACAGTCGAAGTCTCCGACACAGCCGCCGTGATCAACACCGAGAATGCAACCATCAGCGATTCCATCGCGAACCAGCAAATTACCGAGCTCCCCCTGAATAGCAGGGCAGCGACCACCAGCCCGCTGAGTGCTTTGTCGGCATCGCCCAATGTGCAGCAGGATAGCTCGGGAAATATCGCTCTGGGCGGAGCCACTTCCTCGATGGTGAACTTCTCGGTGGACGGAATCTCAACGACCAACGTAAGACAAAACGGGGCGCTCCAAGATGCCTACCCCTCGCAGGAAGGGATTGCCGAAGTGAAGGTCACCGCATTCAACAACAACGCGGAGTTTTCGCAGGTCGGCGACGTGACCTTCACCACAAAAAACGGTACGAACCGATTTCACGGCACCCTGTTTGAGTATTTGCAAAACGACGCGCTCGACGCCGACCCGTATGGCTTTGCAGGCAAGAACCCGAAACACTTCAACACCTTCGGCGGATCGTTGGGCGGTCCGGTGACGATTCCAAAGCTTTATGACGGAAAGGACAAGACATTTTTCTTCGCGGATTACGAAGGGAATCGCCGCGCGACCTCTGTGGCTGAGCAGTTCCTGGTTCCGACAGAAGCCGAGCGCAACGGGGATCTGACCGCGCTCGCCGGGCCAGTGATTCCTTCTGCCAGCATCAGCCCAACGGCGACGGCTCTGCTCGCCTATTATCCGCTGCCGAATGTCACCGGACAGTCCAACTACAATTACGAAACTTTTCAGCCGACGCCATCCCGAACGGATGGAGCTGATCTCCGCATCGATCAAACGATTTCCTCGAAGCAATCGGCATATGCGCGCTTCAGCCGGAAGAACATTACCGAGGATTATCCAAATCCTCTGCTTCCGGATGACTCTGATAGCGTGCACAATCGCAGCTTGCTCGTGTCCGAGGTGTACGCCATCACCAGCCGACTGGTGAACGAATTTCGCTTCGGCTTCACCAACATGACCACCAGTGTGGGCTTTCCCATCGAGGGAGCGGATGCGCTCTCGCAACTTGGTTTAGTGGGCGTCAACATCAGCCAGCATCCGACGACGCACGCGTTTCCTACCTTCAACTTCAGCGCAGGGACCGGTTTCACCCCGATCGGCAGAGACAAAACGGGTGTAACGCAGTCGAAAACGACTCAGTTTACCGACAACCTGAGCTACAGTTACGGAAAACATACGTTCAAAACCGGCCTGGATGCGCGGCGGGTACGATATTTCGATCTGGAAAGCTTTGCCCCGGTCTTTAATTCCGATGATTTCGGTGATTTCATCTTTCAGCCCACCTTCACAGGAAATGCCTTTGGCGATTTTCTCATCGGTGCACCGACCACACTCAATTTTGCGGTTTCCAGTCCCGATGTAGGCGGCACGGCCTGGCAGTATGGCATTTACGGTCAGGACGAATACCAAATCAACACCCACCTTACGCTGAACTATGGCCTGCGCTGGCAGATCTTGCCCGGCTTTCACGAGGACGGCGGGAATCTGGCAAACTTCGACCAAAGAAACAATTCGATTGTCGTACCCGACGGGTTAGCGGCATACCTCCAGCAGCAGAACATCCAAGCATCGAACTTGGCCTTTCAGCAATCGTTTAATGCGTGCGGCCTGGGATACGCGGTGCTTCCGTGCACGAACTATGTCACCGCCAGTCAGGATCATCTGCCGCAGTCCCTGCGCAACATCTACGTGCGGAACTTTCAGCCGCGTGTGTCGATTGCCTGGAGGCCCTTCAACGACACGAAGACCGTGATTCGCG
>JASHRE010000128.1 GCA_030037515.1 Candidatus Sulfotelmatobacter sp. | reverse complement strand
CCGTAAGGATTGGCGAGCGGCCTATGATGAGTTCCGCTCAAAACAAGAGCATTGGCTCGAAGACTACGCGCTATTCGAGGCCTTCAAGACCAGATTTCACGGCGAGCATTATCTCGACTGGCCGGAAGAGTTGATCGAACGGCGCAGCGACAGTCTGAACGCGGCCCGAGGAGAATTGGCGGATCAAATCGACCAGGTCTCCTTCGCGCAATTTCTCCTGTTTCGCCAGACCGATCAACTCAAGGACTATGCGCACTCCAAAGGTGTCAGACTGATCGGAGACTTGCCGTTTTTTGTTTCTCCGGATTCGAGCGATGTCTGGGCAGACCCTGAATTCTTTCTCCTCGACGAACGGCGCCATCCACGTTTTGTTGCGGGTGTTCCGCCGGACTATTTCAGTGCGGAGGGTCAGTTGTGGGGCAATCCGGTTTATAACTGGGATGCGCTGCGTGCCACAGGCTATCGGTGGTCGATCGACCGCATACGCGCGCTCCTCGCGCATGTGGATGCGATCCGTTTGGACCACTTTCGGGGATTTGCTGCGGCGTGGCACGTTCCTGCGGGCTCGCCGACCGCGCAGTCAGGGCGATGGGTCGAAGGACCTGGCTCTGGTTTTTTTGAGTCCGTGCAAAAAGAACTCGGCGGCCTTCCCTTCATCGCCGAAGATCTGGGGCTTATCACTCCCGACGTCCACGCCCTGCGCGAGCAATTTCAGTTGCCTGGAACCCGGGTTTTACAGTTCGCGTTCGACGGGCGCTCCGACAACCCATATCTCCCCAACAATTTTGTCGGCAATACGGCCGCCTACACGGGCACACATGACAATGCTCCAACTCGGGAATGGTACGAACAGTTGGCCGAGTACCAGCGACAAAACTTCTGGAATTCTCTGAAACGCGCGCCCGGCGCGAGTGACGACGCCGCCCCATCCTTGGTAAATCTGGCTTGGTCGTCGATCGCTGCCTTGACGGTTGCGCCGCTGCAGGATCTGCTGAACCTCGGAGCGGACAGTCGGATGAACATCCCGGGCCGGGCCAGCGGAAACTGGCGTTGGCGATGTCCGCACGACATGGAATGGTCCCCGGCTTTCGGGTGGTTGCGGGAACTAACGGAACTGTCCCGGCGCGCGGAACCGGCGAAGATCAGTGAACCGACGAAGTTCGCGCGTTCCACTGCCCCAAGCGCAACAGTAAGCGAGGCAGTGTGAAAGACACAACACAACAGCTCAGCTCTGGGCTGGATCGTGGGCCCTCCCGCTCTCCCGGCGAACAAGCGAAAGCCGCAACCTGGGAGCAAGCCGAGGGCAGCCCCTTGCCGTTGGGCACGTGTTGGATTCAAGAGGAGCAGGCATTCAACTTTGCTGTTTATGCTGAGCGCGCGGATAGCGTGACCTTGTTGCTCTACGCTCCGCCTGAACTGGCAAGCCCGGCGTTCGTCTATCGTTTCGACTTCTTGAGGAACAAGTCGGGCCGAATCTGGCACTGTCGTATTCCTATCTCCGCTATAGGCAAGTGCCGCTACTATGCGTACTCGGTGGCGGGAGAAAATCCGCTTGGCATACACGGCTTTGATCCACAAAAGGTCCTATTGGATCCATATGCGAAAGCTGTTTTCTTTCCCCCCGAGTTTGACCGCAGGCTGGCCATGCGAGAAGGATCGAACGCGGGAAAAGCGCCCCTCGGGTTGCTCACGGACCACGGAGCGGAGTTCGATTGGGGGGGATCCGAACCACCGCGTCATGAAGCCGATGCGGTCATTTATGAACTGCACGTGCGAGGTTTCACTCAGAATTCGAACTCAGGTGTGGATCCGTCCCGGGCAGGGACTTATGCGGGACTGGTCGACAAGATTCCTTATTTGAAAGATCTCGGCGTGACCGTGGTTGAATTGATGCCGATATTCCAGCGCGATCCCCAGGAAGGCGACTACTGGGGCTATATGCCGCTGAACTTCTTTTCTCCCCACGCACAATATGCCCGCCAGCACGACGATGGACAGTGTAGTGAATTCAAGAATATGGTGAAGGCGTTTCATGAGGCAGGGATTGGCATCATCCTCGATGTTGTCTACAACCACACCTGCGAAGGAGATTACAAAGGTCCGATCTACAGCTACAAGGGGCTGGGCAGCGCAAGCTATTACATGATGACCTCTGACGCGACCAACCCGTATGCGAATTACTCGGGTACCGGCAACACCTTGAATTTCGGCCGAGGGCACGTGCGCAAGATGGTGATGGACAGCTTGCGCTATTGGAAAAAAGAAATGCACATTGACGGCTTCCGCTTCGATCTGGCCTCGGTGTTCAGCCGCAATGCTGACGGATCGCTGAACTGGGGGCACGCACCGATTTTCGCGGAAATTGCCGCCGATCCCGAGCTGGGCCGACTACGCTTGATCGCTGAGCCCTGGGACACGGCAGCGTACCAACTCGGACGCGGTTTCCCCGGCATCACCTGGCTCCAGTGGAACGGAAGGTTCCGCGATGACGTGCGGCGGTTTGTAAAAGGCGACGCTGGAACGGTTCCTGACTTGATGCGGCGGATCTACGGGAGCGACGATCTTTTCCCCGACGACCGCGACGACGCGTATCACGCTTATCAGAGTGTTAACTACGTCACTTCGCACGATGGGTTCACTCTGTATGATCTGGTGTCTTACAACGAAAAACATAATTGGGCCAACGGACAAAATAACCGGGACGGGATGAACGAGAACTACAGCTGGAATTGCGGACATGAGGGAGATCGAGGCGCCCCTGCCGAAGTGCTGACGCTGCGCCGGAAGCAGGTGAAAAACTTCTTCTGCTTGCTCATGCTGGCGAACGGGACACCGATGTTCCGAGCCGGAGATGAATTCCTGAATACGCAATTTGGCAACAACAATCCCTATAACCAGGACAATCGGACGGGATGGCTTGACTGGTCCCAGCTCCAGTCCAATCAGGATATTTTTCGCTTCTTCAAAAGCATGATCGCCTTCCGCAAGAGCCACCCAACGCTGAGTCGCAGTCGCTTCTGGCGTGAAGATGTAGCCTGGTACGGGACCGGCGCCGCTGCCGATTTGTCTCGTGATTCTCACAGCCTGGCGTTCTGTCTCCACGGCGCATCTCAGAACGACCAGGACGTGTACGTAATGATTAATGCGTATTGGAAGGAGTTGGAGTTTCACATCCAGGAAGGTACAGCGCCAGAGTGGACAAGGATCGCCGACACGGCGTTGCCCTCTCCAAATGACTTCTCGGACTCAGGGGAACCTCTACGAACCTTGAGCTATTACGTGGCACCGAGATCCGTGGTTGTCCTGGTCCGGTTCAGCTAGCCGCGAAGACTTTTCGTCCGAAGAACAACGCGATCGATAGGATGCGCGTCCTTTTTTCGCGCACAGCGCGAAGCAGCCGAGTAAACCTGCCGCCGACCTCCTCAAAGCCTACTACGAGTCCATCTTTGTTGTGGTGTTCTGAAGGTTATTCGCCCAAGGGGCAATCATACCTGCCGCCAGCAACGACGAGGGTGCAATTCGTTCTGCTCGGAAGGCTTCCGCGGTTGTTGCCCATCCATGAGTTTTCGTTTGCCGTCCGATCTCTCGTACACCGTTGCCCGCTTTAGTCCGCAGC
>JASHRE010000127.1 GCA_030037515.1 Candidatus Sulfotelmatobacter sp. | reverse complement strand
CTGCTTCCCGGCGCTTTTCTTTTTTCGTCTTGATGTTTTCTTTCAAATACGCGGTAAACACCGCGCCGTAGGGAGGATTGTCGGCCACAAAGAACGCATCGCCCTGCATAGCTTTCTTACGGCCGCCGAGCGGATGCCGTTCGATGTACATCAGTGCGTCTTTGACGGGAAAGAGCGCCGCAGCTTGCTGCGTTGACTCCTGCTTGATCTGCCGTAGAGGAGCGATGTTATCGAGCACATAGAATCCGCGACCGAATGTCGCAATCACAAGATCGTTTTCACGTGTTTGGACGACCATGTCGCGGACCGCAATCGTCGGCAGCCCGCCTTTCAACTTCACCCAATGCCGCCCGCCGTCGATCGCGAAGTACGCACCAAACTCGGTTCCGGCGAAGAGCAGATTCGCGTTCACCGGATCTTCGGCGAAGGCCAGCACCGGGCCGTTCTCAGGCAGATCGCCTGCGATCGAAGTCCAGGTTTTTCCCTGGTCGGTCGACTTCAAAAGATATGGCTTGAAATCTTCGTTCTTGTGATTCTCAAACGCCGCATAGACCGTGTTTTCGTCGTGACTCGAAGCCGCCAGTCGGCTTACATAGGTCATCTCCGGAACGCCAGGGAGTTTCTCGTACTTTTTCCAATTCTGTCCGCCGTCGCTCGTGACCTGAATCAACCCGTCATCCGTGCCGACGTATATCAAGCCTTCTTTTTTCGGCGACTCCGCGAGCGCCACGATATTTCCATAGAACGAAGTCGACGCATTCTTCGCGACAGCATCCGGACCCCAGACCTTGCCCATGACCGGCAGCTTGTTGCGGTCGATCTGCCGCGTCAGGTCGCCCGAGACCGCCTTCCACGTATCCCCGCGATCATCGGAGCGAAACAACTTGTTCGCCGCGAAATAAAGCCGCGTATTTGAATGCGGGCTGATGATCACCGGCGAATCCCAATTCCAGCGCAACGGAGGCTCGCCTTTGCCTTCCTGGGGCTGCAGCAGCAACTCTTGCCCACTCGCCACGTCATAGCGCACCAGCACGCCGTATTGCGACTCCGCATAGACTGTGTTGGGATCGGCGGGATCGACCTGCTCACGGAATCCGTCACCGCCGGTGGTGACATACCAATCGGAATTCACAATTCCGTTGATATTGCGCGTGCGCGCCGGTCCGCACCACGAGAAGTTATCCTGCGTGCCGCCGCACACGTGATAGAAGGGAAGCGCATCATCAACGGCCACGTCATAAAACTGTACCGTCGGCAGATTCGCTTTAAACTGCCAGCTCTTGGCGTCGTCCCAGGTCTCCCACAAGCCGCCATCCGATCCTTCGATCCAATGCTTGGTGTTGTCGGGATCGATCCACATGGCGTGATTGTCAATGTGGTGGTTTCCTTCGTTGATGCGGTGCAACGTCTTCCCGCCATCAAGGGACTCGCGCAGAAAAACGTTCATCACGAAAATGCGGTCGGCATTTTTCGGATCGGCCACCAAATGTGCGTAATACATCGCACCCTCGTCGAATTCATTGCGACGCTCCCAGGTCGCACCCTTGTCGCTGGATCGGAAAATTCCGCCTTTGCCATCGGCCGCTTCAATCGCCGCGTAAACGACATTTGGATCAGCGGGTGACACCGCCAGGCCAATGCGGCCCACATCCACTTTTGGTAACCCCTGTTTCAGCTTGTTCCAGGTTGCGCCCGCATCGGTTGATTTATAGATCGCGCTCTCCGGGCCGCCATCGATCAGCGTGAACACATGCCGACGGCGTTGATATGCTGCCGCATATACAATGTCGGGATTGGAGGGATCGAGTTGCACATCGACCACGCCCGTGTTCTCGCTGATGCTCAGCACCGACCTCCATGTTTTTCCGCCATCGGTTGTCTTGTACAATCCACGATCGCCTCCCGGCCCCCACAGCGGACCCTCCGCCGCCACATAAACAACTTTCGAATCCCGTGGATCGATGACCACGCCTCCGATGTGTTCCGATTTCTTCAGCCCCAAATTTTGCCAATTCTTGCCGCCATCATCGGATCGGTAAATTCCATCGCCATAGCTTACGCTGCGCTGCGAATTGCTCTCGCCGGTTCCCACCCATACGACCGATGAATCATTCGGATCAAGCGCCACTGATCCGATAGAATACGAGCCTTCGCCATCGAACACCGGAGTCCACGTCGTGCCGTCGTTGACGGTCTTCCACACTCCCCCCGACGCCGCACCGACGTAGTACTCGAACTTGTTTTTCGGATTCACCGCGATCGACATCACCCGGCCCGACGCGACCGCCGGCCCGATCGAGCGCCATTTGAGTCCCGAGAATGTCTCGGCGTTCATCCCCGGCTTCTTTTCTTCTTCCGTGGGGGGCGGACACTCTTGTCCACTCTTGCAGGCTTCGGTCTGCTCGGACTCATTCTCTTCGCTGCGAGCCGATTTTGTCTGGTGAGGCGCAACCGTCGGCTGATCCCCCTGCGTGCTGGAACTCCGGGTGTTTTGGGCAGTCAGAATCGCGGGGCAGACGACGCAAAACGCAAGCAAAACGGCGAAACGTCTCATGAGGTGCTCCAGTCGATACGCGGAACACAACGACTGCCTTTGTGGGCGTACTCGGCGATCCCGGCGGTGATTTGTAAAACCGATATGTATACAGGAATTGCTCGCACGAAGAAAGTGGACGAACTCCGTGCTTCTCGCTGCCCTCTGTGGATGGCATCGTCCGTCACGATAGAATCCTTGCCATGTCCAGCACGATTCACGGCCACGAAACCCGCCAACTGAAGCCGAAGAAGAACTATTGCTTCGTCTGCGGGCCCGACAATCCCGAAGGCATGCGCCTGAAATTCACGCTCGACGAACAACGCCAGACGTTCGTCTGCCGCTTTCGCCTTTCCAAGCGCTACACCGGACCGCCCGGGCATTGCCACGGCGGCGTGATCGCATGCATACTGGACGACGCCATGGGCAAAGCCAACAAACTGCGCAACGTGGTCGCGTTGACGAAAGAAATGACGGTTGAATATCTCAGGCCTGTCCCACTGCAGAAACCGCTATTGGTCGAAGGAAGGGAAGTGTCGGTGCACGGACGCCAGCACATCAACATGGCCGAAATCCTGAATGAAAAGGGCGAAGTGCTGGCCCGGAGCAAGGGCGTGTTCATCGCGATAGACCCCGAAAAGATGTTTGGGAGGTTTGTAGAGCGATGACGGGCGCGTGCCCTGGGTTTGCTTTTCTCGATATGTTCGTCCAAACGCTCATGCGTAGCCTGCTGCCCGCCATCGTTCCGCCCTCTGCTCTGGCCTCCGCACAAGCTCCCTCGCGACAACTGAAAACAACCACCGCTGTTCTGGATCGTTACAAAAAGGCGCTCGGAGGCGCTGGGGCGATCCAGAAGGTGCAATGGGAAACCGTTCACGGCGGAATTGAAGCCACTGGCGTTTCGGGAAAGGCAACGTTCGTTCACCACGCTAGGGGCTTCATGAATCCGATCAAAGTCACACGCCCCGACGGCAGCAAGGTGCAGTCGGGATTCGACAGCGCACTTCCTGGACTATCACCCTGCAAGCCGCGAGCATCGACAAAGATACCCGGTTGAGGCTGTCCGCGATGCCGATTTGCAGTATCCGCTGCACCTGCGGGATTACTTCGACAAATTCGAATGGGCCGGCCTCACCGATTTCGAAGCCATCGCTGCCACTGGTTGCATGGCACCACGCAGTGGGGCAAAGACAGTAATCAGTTCTATGACCTAAATGCGCTTCCAATCCCCCGACCACTGTGGAAATGTTGGGATTGTGACGTTCGCGGATACCAGAATTTCGCCGACCCGCTCGCCACTAGGAACATAAGTCGGGTTGGCGAAGCGGTTCGAGGCGTTGATTTGCAGATCGGTCCGCTACGCCCTTGTTCCAGACTGCATCTTCCAGCTGCCTTCTGCCATGAAGGCTCTTCTGATGAAGCGATGTGGAGAAGCATGAGGGCGGCCCGTCCTTGTCCTTGCGGTTTTTGGGAGGCAAGGCGGGGTTTTTGACTTTGAAGTTTTGCTCTCGTCATAAAAGTCAAAATCCCGACCCTCTTTCGCAAAAAGCGCGAAAGAAGGGCGAGGCCCGCAACTCCAGTATTCTCTGCCTTCTCCTGCCCTCACGTGGTGAAGCTTTCCTCGGGGTTCCGCAATCTCCTAGCCCGCGATAAAATGGATCTGGCAAAACCCTCCGAGTTCCCATCATCCAAAGGGTTAGCTGAGCGCTGACGGCCATAGCTGGCAGCCATTCTTCGCGATCGCGAAAAGGGTATCCACAGGTACTTACCATGTCCCAGAACAACGGCAACAACACTTCACTTCGTCTCAAGACCGGCCTCGCCGAAATGCTCAAGGGGGGCGTCATCATGGACGTCACCAACGCCGAGCAGGCCGTCATCGCCGAAAAAGCCGGAGCCGTCTCCGTGATGGCGCTCGAGCGCGTGCCCGCACAAATTCGCGCCGAAGGCGGCGTCGCGCGCATGGCCTCGCCCAGGAAAATTCGCGAGATCATGGACGCCGTCTCCATCCCCGTAATGGCCAAGTGCCGCATCGGACACTTCGCCGAGGCGCAGATTCTGCAGGAACTCGGCGTCGACTACATCGACGAGTCGGAAGTGCTCACACCCGCCGACGAAGCCCACCACGTCGACAAGCACGCCTTCACTGTGCCGTTCGTCTGCGGCGCGCGCAATCTCGGAGAAGCTCTGCGCCGCATCGCCGAAGGCGCGGCCCTGATCCGCACCAAGGGCGAAGCCGGCACCGGAGACGTGGTGCACGCGGTTAAGCACATCCGCCAGATCGTGCAGGAGATGAAGATTTTGACCGTCCTCAGCGAAGAGGAACTTTATGCGAAAGCGAAAGAATTGCAGGCGCCATATGAACTGGTGAAGCTGATCGCGAAAGCCGGCAAGCTGCCCGTGCCGAATTTCTCGGCCGGAGGTATCGCCACGCCTGCCGATGCCTCGCTCGTCATGCAGCTCGGAGCCGAAGCCGTGTTCGTGGGATCGGGAATCTTCATGAAGAACTCGACCGAGTTCGCCGATCCGGAAGAGTCGGCCAAGCGCGCCCGCGCGATTGTGCTCGCCGCCACGCACTATCAAGACCCTAAAGTGTTGCTTGAGGTCAGCCAAGAGCTGCAGGAAGCGATGAAAGGCCTCGCCGTCAGCGCCCTGGACGAAGCCCACATGCTCCAAAGCCGAGGGTGGTAGGACGCAGCCGATGCAGGTGGTGTGAGTTTCATGGTCGGCAGCACGCTCACGACGCGCAAATGACCAAGTAAGGCCACAGCAGCAGCCAGTGCAGGCCACCAAGAAAGGTCCTAATCGGGAAAGTAATCGCATCCCCAATTGGAAATTCAGGCAAGTTGGTATTCTGAATTACTGTGAGCGAATAAGATCTCCGTTGTTCCCAGAAACATTCGCTGAAATGCGTCACTTCACCGCCGGTACGCGAATCACATTCGCCCTGCAATCGCGCAGATTCTGGCAGGCGGTCGGTTTCAGGTCTTTGGTCATGCAGAAGGAAACTGCCGTCAGATAATTGTTGCCGCAACTGACGGTCATTTCATCGGCGCTGAATTCAGGGTTGGCTTGCAGGAATTCCCGCTTCACTTCCTGCGGCGGAATCGAGAACATCTTGTGCGGATCCACAAAACGCTCGGGCGCTCTTATTGATGTGAACGCACGGCGCAGAAGTTGAAAATAATGCTCTGCGTCAAGGCCGCTACAGGTTCCGTGCGTGATCCATTCATGATTAACCAACCAAGCATCCGGCATGATGTCCGCCACTTCTGACGGACGCGAGAGTCCTGCCGCGGTTGAACAGCGCTCGGGATATCCGTCGACGTACTGCGGCCACAATCCGTGCACAACGAATCCGTGATGTCCTGATTGGCACTCGGGGTTGTCCGGATGCGAGTGGCAAAATTCCGGCGACCAGGAAAGCGCCAGCACATAGTAGTCGAAGACTCCCGGGGTGCCTTGGCGAAAACCGCGGTATCTTGAGAATCCAAGCGCGGCCACCAGCAGCCATGGCAATCCAACTGTAACTAAATTCAACCTTCTCAAAACAGCCCCCTGAACTCGCCAGCGCGTCAGAAAGGATAACAAGAAGTCGCTACCATCTGCGCGGTGGCTCTGTGCCGTTGACCTCCCAGTTCGCGCCTGTTACCGTCATACGTTTGCCCTTCGCGCGGCCCATTCTGTGGGCGGCAAACCTGCCCCACTTCATCCGCGCACTTCATTCGAGGAGACCTCTCATGCCTGCCATTAAATTTCGCGGCGTTGACTTTATCCAATACGACACTCTGCTCACCGAAGACGAGCGGATGGTGCGGGACACCACGCGCCAGTTCATCGAAGACAACCTCATTCCGATTATCGAGGAGTGCAATCGCTCCGGCCGCTTTCCGCGGGAGTTAATCAAGCCCATGGCGGAGCTCGGATTCTTCGGCGCTTCCCTCAAGGGCTACGGCTGCGCCGGAATGGGCAACGTCGAGTACGGCCTGATGACGCAGGAACTCGAGCGCGGCGATTCGGGCGTGCGCAGCTTTGTCAGCGTGCAATCCGGGTTGTGTATGTATCCGATCTACGAATTCGGCAGCGACGGGCAAAAGAACACTTGGCTGCCCGCCATGCAAAAAGGCGAAAAGCTCGGCTGTTTCGGATTGACCGAGTCGGATTTCGGATCGAATCCCGGCGGCATGCGCACGCGCGCTCGCAAGCTGGGAAACGAATACGTTATTAATGGCGAGAAGATGTGGATCACGTCCGGCACGATCGCCGATGTCGCCATCATCTGGGCGAAAGTCGAGAACGAAGATGATCGCATTCGCGGATTTCTGGTCGAAACCGACCGTCCCGGATTCAAAGCCGACGACATTCACGGCAAATGGTCGCTGCGCGCGTCGGTGACTTCAGGACTGTCAATGCAGGATGTTCACGTGCCCGAGTCGAATCTGCTGCCCAAAAGCGGAGGCTTGAAATCGCCGCTGATGTGCCTGAATCAGGCACGCTACGGAATCGCCTGGGGTGCGGTAGGCGCGGCCATGGCTTGCTACGACTGCGCGTTGCAATATGCACTCCTGCGCAAACAATGGCGCGACCAGCCGATTGCCTCGCATCAGCTAGTACAAGACAAGCTCACCTGGATGATCAGCGAGATCACCAAAGCGCAGTTGCTCGTGCTTCAGGTCGGACGTCTGAAAGATCAGGGCAAAGCCCAGCCGCAGCACATTTCGATGGCGAAGCGCAATAACGTCTGGATGGCTTTAGAGTGCGCGCGGCTCTCGCGGGACATTCTCGGAGCAAATGGCGTCGCTGATGATTATCCGATCATGCGGCACTTGATGAACCTTGAATCGGTCAAGACATACGAGGGCACGCATGACGTGCATTCGCTGATCATCGGGCAGAGCATCACGGGGATTGACGCGTTCTGAGCTTCGACGAGAGCGACAGCGGCAGAGATATGTAGTCCGCGCTTGGCGACTGAGTTCGGATTCCTTTCCGGGCTATTGGCCTCCCTCGACGCCGTACGCAACCGCAATGTGTTCTGGCCTCCCGACGAGGTTTGGCGCTCCCTGCTAGGCCCGCAGCAGCTCGAACTCGCGGGAGGAATCGCTCTGGTGGCGGCCACGCTGATGGTGTGGGTTGTCCAGCAGAGGCGTGCCCAGTCCCGGAGGCCATGAACCTACGTGATCACTGTTCAGCCCTGAGAACAGATACGATTTCGTTCGATCTAGCTTATCCGATCAGGAGCGTACCGTGTCAGCGCTGATGCTCATAGGACTGGGTGCAATCGGCTGGTCCAGCTACAGTTTGTTTGCTGGAAAGGGCTACTACAAGGGATGCCCCCCGGGAGGCTATGATCGGGAGCGGGATCCGTTTGGTTTTTGGGCTCCTACCATCATAATTTTCTGTGTCGGCCTCTTCGCCATTCTGGTTTCACTCAAATTGATTCCGCCTCATCCGCGGCAGTAGTTTGCGCATTTGCCCATGGTGAGAAAGCGGCATCGATGCCGGCGATTACGCCCGGACGCAATCTAACTGTACAACTCTTCCAGCAACTCGTAGGCGCGCCGCAGATGTGGGACGACGATGCTTCCTCCGACAACCAGCGCAACATTCAGCGATTCCTCCTGCTCCGCTCGGGGCACACCCAACCGGTAGGCCTGAATCGCGTGATAAAAAATGCAGTCGTCGCAGCGCAGACACGCGGAAGCCACTAGCCCCATCAACTCTTTCGTCTTCGCCGGCAGGACACCTTCCAAATAAGCATTGTGATCGATGTTGTAAAAACGCTTGACCAGAAAATTCCCAACCTTCTCGACATTTAGGTTCAGACGGGAACGCGTCTCTAGAAATCGTCGTGCTAATTCGCTCTTTTCCGAAGTCTGTCTCTCAGTGAAAACAAATACAGGCTCCCTCCGCTCAGTCGGGCGCTCCGGAACCTGGCGTTCAGCGGAAACTGGATGCTCAAGTGTGCTCATTCGCAAATACTAGCAGAGGATGCGCGGGAAGAAAGCAACTCTGGTGATCCCTCGTGGACAAAGACTTTCACACAGAGTCAGAGGGATGTGTCAAGGGAAGCGTGACTTATGCCGTCGGCTTATCCCGTTGCGGTGCGATGGCCAGAAAATCATCCGCAAAGCGCTGGGCGTAATCTTCCAGCAACGCTGGAACCCGCTCGGGACTGGCCGATCGCAACACCAATCCGGCATGATGACGCTTCTTGATCCGCAGCCAAACCTCCGGATCGCTGTAGCCAGACGTGTCAGGATCCTCCTGTCTCGCTAGCGAAAGGATGACGCCCGCGTATTCTTCACGAACCGGCGGGGGCTCGTAGCTTCCATTTTCTCCGGCGATCTCGATTCGCGCCCATTCCCGCCACAAATTAGCGCCTGTCGCGGCCTCTACCATTTCATTGATGTAAGCTCCGCCCACGCGCGCGGCGCATTCCAGAAAATAAAAATTTCTGTCCTCGTGCGCCCAGATGAACTCGGCGTGCGCCACGCCGCGCAGCAAGCCGAGCGCGGCGATCAGGTCACGATTGATCTGCCGCAACTCCGCATCCTCGTTACTTCTGCGCGGCACCGTGAATGTGGTAAACACACCGCCGCCCTGCGCGACGTTCATCGGCGGCTTGCCGTATTTGCTGACATTCGAAAACACGACTTCGTTGTCAGAAACGATCAAATCCACGTGATACACCTCGTCGGGGAGGAACCTTTCCAGCACAAACGACGACTGTTGGTCGCCTAATTGTTCGAGCACCGGCGACAAGTCTGGTCGACCATCAATCTTCTTGATCCCGATCGCCGATGCCTCCTGCCGCGGCTTCAGCACTCAGGGCCCGGGCACATGGTCGAGGTAATAGCGAATGTCGTCGTGGTTTACGACCGGCACGAAATCCGGCACGCGAATCCTGCGATCTAGCGCGCGCATACGCATGGCTAGCTTATCCCGAAAGTAGCGCATCGTCGTCAATCCCATGGCTGGAATGCGCAGATGCTCACGTAGCATGGCCGCGGTCTCCATGTCGTATTCATCCAGCGCGACAATGCGGTCCAACCTGTGGGATCGCGCCAGATGTGTGACGGCCTTGACGATGTCGGTTATTGGAATCTGGTCCGGAAGATACAACGTATCGTTGAGGCACTCGCGCGGCCAGCCGGCATGTTTCAGTTTCTCGGCCGTTAGCAGAATCACGCGGCAGCCCCGCCGCCAGCATTCCCGCATGAACTCCTGCCCTCTTTCGTAGGTCGTGATGCAGAGAAATGTCAGCGGGCGCGTGTCGGACATGATATTCCTTCCCCATCGTAGCTCGGGAGAATATCACGCGGATCATCCGGTTCGAGGGTGACAATCGCCGGTTTTCTTTTTGGTAGACTGCCTTTCTCAATGCCGGATGTTGCCAACCGCGTGAATTCTGCCCGTATTTGGGCATTGCTGCTCGCCATAGGCGCGCTCTCGACGAACTTTGTCTTCTTCGTCAACCCACCGATGCAGGCCGCGTTGCCATGGCTGAGCCTGCTGTTGGCAATTGGATCGCTGATTTTGCTGGGGGTGGGACTACGGCGTAGGGGAAATGGCTTGCACGTCTATCGTGGCAAGGCGTTGAGCATCGTTCTCGGCGTACTCACGTTGCTTTTCGCGGGGGCAAGCCTATACGCCTTTTCCCATGCGCGGGCTCTTCCGAATTCTGCCGCAGCGCCGCAGGTAGGCGAGCAGGTGCCCGACTTCACTCTTTCCGATATCAGCGGACAGCCCGTTTCGCTCGATAGTCTTTTTCAGCCGCCGCTCGGCGATCCTTCCTCACCGGCACCGAATGCCGTTTTGCTGATTTTCTATCGCGGATACTGGTGACCGTACTGCAACCTCGAGTTACGAGGAATCGAGAAGCGGTTGGCGGAATTCAAAGCGGCAGGGGTGCGCCCAGTTGCAATCAGTGTGGACGCTTCTGCTGTTTCGCGGGATCTGGCCAACGAGGCCGGATATACGTTCACGATCCTTTCTGATCCCGATACCGCGGTGATACGTCGTTACCACCTGCTTCACGTCGGAGCAGGTCCGGAGGGACACGACATTGCGCGGCCAGCTGAGTTTCTGGTTGATCGAAAGAGAATCGTCCGGTGGGAAAACTTTACCGAAGACGTTCGCGTGCGTGCGCGTGCCGATGAATTGCTGGCCGCTGCTAGCCAACTGCACTAGT
>JASHRE010000126.1 GCA_030037515.1 Candidatus Sulfotelmatobacter sp. | reverse complement strand
CGCAGCAAGGCGATCAGAATTCTCAGCAGCAACCGGGCCAGCAGGGCGGCCAGGATCAGCAAGCCGCGGATCAGGGCCAACAACAGCAGCAGCCGCAACAACAAGCCGAACCTCAGACCATCGAGAAAGGACAAACGCCGGATCAGGTCGAAGCTGCCCTGGGTAAGCCGGACAAGATCGTCAACTTGGGGGCCAAGCAGTTGTATATCTACAAAGATCTGAAAGTCACCTTTGTGAACGGAAAGGTTTCTGACGTTCAATAAGTGAACATGCTGCGAGGTCGTGCCAGAAAGTGAGAAGAACCGCGCAGAGAACGGTACTCTGGCCGGAGCAGTAAGAATTAAATCCTGCGATTGCCCCCCTGTCGCGTATCGATCAGGAGGAGACTTATGCTTCAACAATCGCTCGCCCGGCTACTTGTTCTTATCCTCGCGAACGCAACGCTCGCCATCCCAGCCTATTCACAAGCTCCAAGTCTGCAGGCACAGCTGAATGCACAATACAAAAGCGTTCGAATTGGGGCGGACGGTGCTATTGTGGGCGATCCCGGCACTCTGCTGGCTGTGCAGAAAGGCGGAATCATCGCTGTGCCATGGAAGGCCTTGGCCAAGTGTCCGGCGAAATTTCATGATAACGAGATGCATCCCTCGACCGGCTTCTGCGCCAACATGATGAAGAATGTGAGCGGTGTCTTCAAGAAAGGAGCAAAGGTTTATCCGGTCAAAGTCGATGTCGATCTCGCAAAAGCGAAGATAACAATGCAGGTCGTGCGCTGCGATAGTTGTTACAACGACAGCGTGCAGAACGCCATGAAGGGTGAGGTTGTGTTCGAGTTCGCCAAAGGACATCTGGAGAAGGCGAGCGCGGGTGAAGTGGAAGACACGATCGGACAAGTGTTTGCCATCATCAGCGATGATCAGCAGGAACAGAGCGCCGACGCTGCGCAGCAACCCGACCAACAAGCCGCTCCAGCACAGCAGACGCAGCCCGCGCAACAAGCGGAGCCCGCAACGGTGCAGTTGGGAATGACGACCGACCAGGTCGAGTCCGCACTTGGCAAGCCGGACAAGATATTCAACCTAGGCACAAAACAGATCTACGTATACAAGGACGTTAAGGTCACGTTCTTAAACGGAAAAGTTTCCGACGTACAATAGCACGGCAGCGGATGACAATTCTCCGCCTTTAAGAATGACCCATCGCCACCCTATTCAGGAAAGCGATCCGGCCTATCAATTTCTGGAATATTCCGAACATCCCGGCTAAGACAGGGGGAATCCCCGCCGTTAATGCGCAGAGAACCTTAGTAACCTTGAAGGAGTGCCGGGCATCTCAGACAATAGGACAACAGAAAGGCGGGCATAACCCGCGATATGCTCAAAGGTAAAGTAACCTCCGGGATGTGGCGGGTCGATCCACAGAAATTCTCGCGTGTCGTCGATCGCTGTGGCCAACCCATCGCTTCGATCGAGTCCGAGACAGAGGCCAACGCCAATGCCAGCCTGATCGCGGCAGCGCCTGACATGTTCGAGTTGCTGGAAGGTCTGCAAGGAAACGCGGCCGTTCCCGAAGAAATCGCGGAAGAAATCAAACTCGTCTTACGCCGTGCGCGGGGTGATTTCGGGCTCGCAATCTTCCCTCGCAACGCCTCCAAGCTGTGGCGCGCCCAGACACAGGAATGGCTGCGATTCGTCGAAGGCTTGTGGAATCCAACCCGCAAAGATCAGAAGTAGCCCTCCAATTCTGAAAAGAATCCTTTCGAATTGCTATTTCAAAGCCACCAGCCCTTTGCTTCCTGCGCCAGGAATTGCTATTGTTGGCAACCGTGTTGACGGTGGCCCGCGGGGAACAGGCCGGCGCTGCCAGACATCTTTTTTCTATGAAGCAGCTCAAACCAGTTCTGTGGACCAAAGGCACGTTCCTGACGCCGCAGCATCTGCAGGTGCAGGACCGCTTTCTGGAAGACACGTTGAATTTTCGTTTGCAGGCGCTCAAATTCTGTCCGTGGGGCTTTCGTGAATTGGCCATCAATGCAGAGTTGCTGGCGGAAGGACAGTTTGCACTCGCGCAAGCGGCCGGGATCTTTCCCGACGGCTTGTTGTTCGATATTCCTGATGCCGATCCACCTCCGCCCTCGAAACCGCTCGAGGAATTCTTCGAACCCAACACGAAACATCTCGAAATTTATCTGACAGTGCCCGATTATCGCCAACGTGGACTGAATGTTTCGTCGGGCAAAGATGGCGGAACGCGCTATCTGGCGGAAGTTTCTGAATTTCGTGATGAAAACACCGGAACCAGTGAGAAGCTCATTCAAGTCGCGCGAAAGAATATGCGGCTGCTCGCCGAATCAGAGAATCGCGAAGGCTGTTCTGTCTTGCGCATTGCCAGCGTGGAGCGTACGCCGGCGGGAACATACCAGCTGAATCCCCGTTTTATTCCTCCTCTGATCGAAATCGGAGCTAGCGAGTACCTGGTAGGCTTGCTTCGCGGCCTGCTCGAATTGCTGGCAGCGCGCAGCGCGCAGCTTTCCGCAGGGCGCCGTCAGAAGAATCAGAGCCTGGCGGATTTCACGGCTTCCGACATCGCGAATTTCTGGCTGCTTTACACCGTCAATTCGAATTATCCGGTTTTCTCTCATCTTTATGAGAGCAAGATGGGACATCCGGAGGAGTTGTACGCGGCCATGGTCGGACTTGCCGGTTCGCTGACGACGTTTTCGCAGAAGCTGCGCCCCCGCGATCTGCCGCTCTACGTGCACGATTCGCTCGGGCCGATTTTTTCCGAACTCGATGAAAAGCTGCGCACGCTGCTGGAGACGGTCGTTCCCACTAACCTGGTTTCATTGCCGCTGAAGCAAGTGCAGAACTCGATTTATGCGACAGCAATCGACCATGACAAGTATCTCGCCAACACGCGCATGTATTTGGCCGTGAGTGCGGAGACCAGCGAAGAGGCGGTTATTCAGAAGGTGCCGCAGTTGGTGAAGGTGTGTTCGGCGACGCACATCGAACATCTCGTGAAGCAGGCCTTGCCCGGAATCCAGCTTCGCCATTTGAGCAATCCGCCCAGCGCGATCCCGGTGAAACTCAAGTATCAATATTTCGCGCTGAACCAATCCGGGCCCGCGTGGGAGGCGGTCAACCGCGCTCGCAACTTTGCGGCTTACGTTCCGCTCGAGCAGCTTCCGAATCCTACGCTTGAGCTACTGATTCTCCTTCCGCAAACAAACCAACTCGGCTCAAGCTAAAAGGGCCTGCAGCGACGGCGGTTGGGGGCGCGGCGATCAGCAGTCACAGAAGGTGTGTGTTTCAGTGTTTCAGCGCGAAATAAAGCACAAGCAGAACCGCGATAAAGAACAGTACCGTCAGAGTGACAACGAGCGGCCAATAGGAAACTGGCGGTTTCGCCGCATCGAGCTTGGACGCATCGAGCTTCGGCGTTTTCGGAGCTTTTATGGCCGGAGGTGCTAGTTTCGGCGGCAGCGGAGCCTTCGGCAGAGGCGGCGCAACTATCGCGGGGATCGCCGGTTTCGACGGCGCGGCAAACGGAGGCAGCTTGGAGGCAGGCTGCTGTTGGGCTGCCTCCACGTCCGCGGCTCGCTTTACAGAAATGATTTGCGTGTAGGGGCTCGGACCGTCCGGAGTTGGCGGCGAAGCAACGACCGGTTCGATGACCGGCGTTCGAAATGCTGATGTCCCGACGACGGAACTGCTGATCGCAGGCGTCACAACCGGCAAAGCGTCGGATTTCGGGGGAACCGGCAGAGGAAATATCGGTGCCGCGATACTCGGCACAGGAGGCGGTGTTGCCGCACCTTGCGAGATTGGCGATTCCTTAGTGGCAGTGGGAAGAATCGGGCCGGGACTGCTGTCTGCCGGGATTACGATCGGCGCAGCATGGTTCGCCGGCTGCGCCATGATCTCCGCATGCGCAACCCAGCCCGTCATTCCCGAGCGCGAAGGGTTTGGATCCGGTGTTGCTGGCGAAAAAACAGAATCCGGCGGCGCTGCTCCCTGACGGAACATCAGAGTAAATTCGCTGGGCTTCTTTTCAGATTCTGGTGGCGGCGGAGAGATTGGTTGTTCGGGCGGTCCATCAACGCGGAAGGGTCCCCGCCAGAAACTGGTGAATTCGCCAGGTTTGGGCGAATCGTTTCTGCCTGCAGGCGGGGCTTCGGAAGGCAAGGTCTTCGCGGGAAATTCGGGGGCAGAAATTGGTGTTGGGCTGGCGGCATTGGGCTTTTCTTTCCCCAAAGCTGACGGGTTTCGAAGCTCATCCCATTGCGGGGCGGCCTGCACGGCGGAGGGAAATCGTTTCTCGAAACTGGGCGCAGTCCGCGGTGGCAAGTCTGTCAGTACAGGTTCGCCGTGTGCCCCTAGCGTTGCAGGTTCGCTCGGAGCCGCAGGCTTTGCGTGCGAATCGAGCTCACGAAAGATCTGGGTGAGCTGAACGGGGACCTGCACCGGTTTCTCCCCGCGCGAAGGGGCAGAAGTTTCGCTTAACGGAGCCTTCGCGACGGGATTCTCCGGGGGCGGAGGCTCGATGTCCTGCGTTTCGACGTTTTGCGCGTTGTAGCGATCCACCCAGGCGTGCAGAGCGGCATCGTCCGGCATGGTGGTTACAAGGTAAGCGTAGACGGTGCCACTGTAGCGCCCGGTTTCAAGCACAATCCCCGCCGGTTCGGGAGCAAGTTTGCGAAATCCATCGAGCACCCATTGCACGGTCGGTTGATTCGGCTTCTGGGGCTCGCACTGCAAAATGTGCACCAAGACGCGATCTCCCCGCGCCTTGTTTTTGGCGACGAAGCTCTCGACCGCTCCGCTCGTCAGAGACTCTAAAAGCTCGTACTTCTCCGCGAATTCCATGCGCCGAAACTTCCCTTTCGAGGGAAGGATTATACCTCGCTGCAAATCAGACCGCGAGCGAGAGCGGGCGTCAGGTCTTCATTTAACCTGAGGCGGGAATCCTCTTGACTTGAATGGAGCATTGGGATGAGAATTGCTGCGCCTTTCCCCCCTCAATCAGGCTCACATCGGCCGTCTGCTGTAAATGATTTCAGTTTTCTGGGCCTGCAAGAAACGGCCTGAACAGTGCTGCAGACCTGGCTGAATTCCTCAGCCTGAGTTCGAAGGCGCGCAGAATTTCGTGTTTGGGTTCCCAGTTCTATACTCAGGAGTTTGCGATGAGCACCATCCGAAATACCGCAGCAGGCATTCGCTTTTTCCTCGTACTTTCCGCGACCTTGATCTTGACGGTCGGAGTTGCGGCCGGTCAGAAAAAGAACACTCCTTCCCCGCCGAAACCAACTGCTCCCTCGCACGCCTCGACTTCCCATCCTTCGACGAGTCATCCCTCGAATGCGAGCCGGCCTTCTACCTCCACGCGCCCGAATACCGCTACCCGCCCGGGCACCAGTGGAGCGTCGCACACCACGGGAACCAGAACGAGCACGGGAAATGCGGCTCATACCGGTACCCGAAGCACAGGAACAGGCGGCGCGAATCGAACTGCGTCCGGCAGAAACACGCCGATGGGAAAAACCGGCGGCGCGGGCGCGAAGACGGCGTCTATCAATCGACCCAATACACACACTATGCCGGGAAGGCAGGTTTCGCTGCGCGGAGGAGGGTCGGCAAGCATCCGTCCGAACGGTCAGATCCGGTCGATCAATCGCAATGGCATGCAGATCAACCGCGGTCTGAACGGCAGCCGCCACATTGAGAGTATGCATAACGGAGCGCGAGTCGTGAGCACCGGCAGAGGCGCCGGATACGTGCAACGTACGTATGTGGTCCGCGGCGGTCACACCTACTATTCGCGCACGTATTACTACCACGGCGCGTATCACGTAGGTGTCTACCGCGGATATTACTGGCACGGGCACGCATACTACGGCTATTACCACCCCTATTGGTATCATCCGGCTTTTTACGGTTGGGCCTATAATCCGTGGCCCGCTCCGGTGGCCTGGGGATGGGGCTGGGGCCCGGCGCCGTGGTATGGCTACTACGGCTACTATTTCGCTCCCTACCCGGTCTATCCCTCTGCTGCATTCTGGCTTACCGACTACTTGATCGGGGCTCAGTTGCAAGCGGCGTACGCGGCGCAGCAGGCCGCCGCCGCGAATGCTGCTGCAGCAGCCAATGCCAATGCCGGAGGAGGTGGTGCGCCACCCGATCAACAGCCAGGCGACGCGCAAGCCTCGGCTCAGAACTCAGGGGGGCAGGTGACGCTCACTCCGGAGGTCAAAGAAGCCATCGCGGAGGAAGTGAAAGCGCAATTGGCCGCTCAGCAGACGCAGTCGCAGCAGCAAGCATCGTCGGGAGCGCAACAGCCAGCCTCGGGTGGCGCGCAGACGGCGTCGAACCAGGAAGAGGTACCGCCTGCGCTGGATCCGGCGCGGCGAACCTTTGTTGTCGATTCCGATTTGACGGTCAACGCCAACGGCCAGGAATGCCAGCTTAGTTCCGGCGACGTGCTTACACGTCTCACAGATTCGCCGGATTCTGACGGAAACGTGAACGCGAGTATTCAGGCGAGTAAAAACAAAGATTGTGCCGCGGGCAGTCAGATCGCCGTGAGCGTCAACGATTTGCAGGAAATGCAAAATCATTTCCAGGAACAGCTCGATAGCGGAATGAAAGAACTGGCGGCGAAGCAGGGTACGGGCGGTTTACCCAAGTCTCCCGATACTTCCACTAGTGCGTCGGACGTTCCGGCTCCGGCCGCCGACCAGAGCGCTGCAAAAGCAGTGGATGACCAGCAGGCTCAAGCCGACCAGGTTGAAGCGCAAGTTGCCAAGGAAGCTTTCAGTCAGGGATCGTGAAGGGGTTGATCGGCAAATAAGCCGTGTACGGAATGGTCAAAGTTTGCTTGTCATTCCAGGGGGGCCGCGTCCTTAATCCGGGCATCAATGCCGGTTCTTAAGCAGTTCTTCTTCGGTTTTCTGTGCCTTCTTGGCGCGGCCCAGCCAATCTTGCGCCTTCTTGTTGCCCGGATTTGCAGCTGCCGCTTGGGTGAAGCTGTCAATCGCAGAAGAATAATCGCCCGCATCCATGGATTCGACTCCGTTCTGAATCAAAGAGTCGGCTGAGTCTGGCGGGTTTCCGCCCTGCCCTGTAGTTTGCCCGCTCTGCACGGGTGCGACCACGCGGAGTCGATTTTTCACTTGAACTACGCCCGGAACCAACGAAACTAACGACTCAGCCGCGCTGAAATCGTCCTGGCTGGCGACCTCACCGTCGAGTGTAACTTCACGTTTCTCGGAGACGGAGACGTGAATGCCCGCATTGCGCAGGCTAGCCGAAGGCGCAGCGTTCAATTTTTCGTTTACCGCGTTCTCGATCTGAGCGCGCCGAAACGCCTGATACTTCAGATACCCAACTCCGCCAACCACCACAGCGGCCACCACTAACACTACAACCATCGCCAGGTTCTTGAGCCCGAATTTTCGCGGTTGCAGCAACACGTGCTGCTCCCAGCTGTTGACGAAAAGAGAATCCGGTGCGGGAGCGATCTCATTTACCAGGGAAGCTTCGGCTGCTGCTGGCTGGGTTGCCTCTCTGGTAGGAACCACCCCTGCTGTGGTGGCAGGAGCGGAGATGCCTGAGTTGCTCGCCGCTGGTGGCTG
>JASHRE010000125.1 GCA_030037515.1 Candidatus Sulfotelmatobacter sp. | reverse complement strand
AACCTTCGGTCAGCGTTTTTTCGAGCGCCGTAGGATCCATGAATCCGACCATGAGAATGGTTCCGTCGGCGGCGTCTTGGATGACGGCGGGCAGCAGGCCCGCCATCTTATCGAAATCAAGATCTGCGTCCATAAGATTTCCCTTTCTCGCGTATGAAACAAAAAGCCCGCTGAAGCTCTTCGCGTCAGCGGGCTAGGGTTTTATGACTGCCGATTTATCTCAACCCACCCCCGCCCGCACGCAATGCGCGTGATGGTGATGATGGTGGTGGCGCTGAGATGACATGGCGTTGAGCATACGATGGGTGCTAACCCGCGTCAACGAGAATAGTCGCCAGCCGGATCGATTTTTTCGATGCGGGGCATCAAGCTTTCGAACTCCTGCCGCCGGCGAAGGGCTCACCGGCGCTGCAAACGTTCGATATCCTGGTTTGTATCCACGTGCGCGGCGTGGAGCTTGTGTTGGCGCCAGTAGCGCGCTGCTTGAGCCAGCGTCATTCCATAATCATGTTCATGCATCCACGCCGGTGTCGCGAAGCGCTCACCCCGGTGTCGATGTAATCCGGCGGCAAGTTACGGGGAGCCTCAGCGAGTTCGGTAGCGGCTTCCCCTCTCTAGGCGGCGGATATCCCCGATAAATCCACGGGAGATAGGCGGGAATCGCGATCATCACCGGTCCGGCTTCGCCGGTCTGCGGCGAAACCACGCCCGGCGGCCACCACGGTTCATTGGAGGGCGTCGCGATTGGTTGCAGGATGGCGGGATGCGGTTGGGTAATCAGATACTGCGGCCCGACCGGGAAATTGGTTTCCGGCTGCTGCTCGACCGCGATGCCCGCGATGGTCAAAACGAATCTAAGCACCTTAGGCAAAACGCATACGAGCCTTCACTGTCTGCTTTAAGGATGCAAGTGGCGGCTCGCGCGATACCCGAAGGTTCGCTTTAGCGGCGATTTAGAGGGCTTTAGCGCGGATTTAGGGACAAGAAAACCGGCTGATCAGGCCGATGCAGGACCCTCTCCGGCCCGCCGATTCGCCAGAATCACATGGAGCATGTAGAGTACGACGCCGACATTTCCGAGAAACACCGCTCCGCGAACCCAGGTCCACCCGCGCAATAACTCCCGAACTTCCATGGGCATGAGCAGGGCTCCGGAAACCAGCGCCACCCACTCTGCCCACGTACGCTGATGCCATAGGCCGTAACCTTCCGCGAAACGCAACGCGGCATAAGCAAACGCAATACGGGCGGCGGCCCATAGCCGCGCATCGGTGATGCTATCGGCAAAATTCAACACCAACTGGGCCGAGCGACGTTCGGTATCCACGTGGAAGGCGGCCAGCAGGCTCTCGGCAATCAGCCACACGTCTTTGTGGACGAGTGCGATCGCAAGAGCCCCCATCAGCAGGACGAAGATTCCCTTCAAGAGCTCGAATAAGGCGACAGCACGAAGCATACGCCGTTGGCGGCGATGGTGATCAGGCGTGATCGCGAGCAAGCGCATGAACCAGCTTATGCAGGCAGAGTATCACGCCTCTCGCGTTCATACAGTTGTGAAGCGGCTTCGAGAACCCGAATCGGCACTCGTCCTTACCTCAGTAACTCGCAAGCGTCCGCGCCCCGTGACAGGATCGGGGTGGGACCCGAATATGCGTAAAGCGATCGTGTGCTTCACATTGGTGATGGTGTGGGCGAACCGCCCCTGGGCTCAGGAAAGTTCCACTCGGCCGCAAACCGCGCGGCAGGCCTTGATGGAGATGCTCTTCAGCAAAACAAAGGGGACGTTCTGGAAACATTTGCCGGAGGTGACTCGTACCGCGCTCGAAAAATCCGGAACCGTCGCGGCATTTCGCCAATATTCCGCGATGATGACCGAGGTCCAGACCCAGACGCAGAATGTACAGATGTTCGAGACCGGGCCGGTGATGCTGTCTGGACAGGCTCCAAAAACTGGCAACAAGTACGAAATGATCGTGGAACATGATACCCTGCGCGGCGAACGCGACGATATTGAAATTTCATTCCGAACCTATAGGGACGGACAGCAGCAGCGAACTCCCTTCATGCCCAACGTGACCTTCTCGATGAAGAAGGAATCCGAGCTTTGGACGCTCAACGAAATTTCGATCACGATTCACTTGCCGCTGGCCGATCCCGACATGTTGAAGGCGATCACCGACCAGATGCGTTGGAAGCCGGAGTTGCACGCGCAGGCGGTTCTAGGCGGCCCCTCCACAGATTCGGCAAGACCCGTGCTCACGGCTGCGGGAATGGTCGCAAACAGCGATGCGCAGATTATCACCGCGATGCGCACGATCGTCATGGCGGAAAACACCTATGCGAGTACCTATCCCAATGTAGGCTACACTTGCACGCTCTCGAGCCTTGACGGATTCGGCGCATCTGAGCCCGGCCCGAGTCAAGCAATGTTGATTAGCAGCAGCCTGGCCGGCGGCAGGAAATACGGGTACGTGTTCACCCTCTCCGGATGCACAGGAGTCCCCGCCGGAAAATTTCTGCTCACGGCAGTTCCGAATGAGTCGGGCCTGGGACGGAAAGTTTTCTGTGCTGATGGGTCGGGAGTGATTCGATCATCGGACGAAGCGAACGCCGTTTCGTGCATCGCGACAGGAAATACGGTTCAGTAAACAAGTGAGGAGGTTTTCGGCTTAGGAGAGCCAGACTTTGGCCTCCAAAAGCGGGCTTCTGGCTTCGGAAAAATGCTCCCCGGACCGCGCCTTTGCTGGACGTTGAAATGACAAGATTTTTAAACTTATAAGTTTTTCTGTCGGATTGCCGCCCGCAATTCCGCAACAATTTCCTGGGACGCTTTGATGGCAGCAGCGTGCTGATTGACGTTGAACGAAATCGCACCGACCCTGGCGTGCCCGCCTCCACCGTAGCGCTCGCAGATTTTAGCCAAATTCACCTCCGGCTCCTGCGGAGCCCACGGATTTGACCCCACTGAAACCTTCACGCGAAAGCTGCTCTTGCTCAATCCCACGCTATAAACCGATTCCGGATGCAGATAATACGGAATGAACTTGTTGTAGCCTTCGAGATCGTGGTCGCTGATGTCAAAGAAAATCGTTCCGTCTTTGCAATCGGTGCGTTCTTTCAGGATTCCGATGGAAAGTTCGTGACGTTTGAGAAGCGGCGGCAACAGCGGCGCGACGAACGGTTCTTTGAGGATCTCTCCGAGCGGTTTCGTGGCAAGCAACGGAATCAGCTGCGGCACGAATCCATGATCAGGCGCGGATTCAATCACCATCGTCAACTTCATTGCGGGGGCTTCCATCTCCACGGCGGTTTTCGCGTCCGGATAAAGCGCGCCGTCAATCACATCGGTCCAGTAGACAAGATCAGCGACAGGCGTGGGATCAAAGCCAAATCGTTGTTTCCCAATCATCGCGATGAAGCTGGTACACGATCTGAAACCGGGATCGTAGAACTTGCGATTGCTCTGATCGCGTTCGAAATGGTCGGCGTCGCCCTGCGAAAGAAACGCGCTTTGGTGATGATCGAACCACCAGGAAATTTTCGGCGAACTGGAATACTTGAAGTCGACAATCGCGTTTTCATCTCCGTCAAACTGAGTTTCATCGAACAAGGCGCCGGCGCGATGCACCAGGCCGGTAAATTCGAATTGCACATCGTTGCGAATGCGTTCGCGATAGAAACGCGAAAACAGCGCGGCCGACGATGCGCCGTCGAAACACTTGTCGTGATAGAACACTCGAACGCGCAAGTAATTTCCCCAGTCTCGGCAGAGTTGCTTCCCGCACAGCGATTCTGGCTCGCGGCGCCGACCCTTGAAGGTAAAAGTTAATAGAATGGACAGCTTGCGGGGAGAAAGTCAAGACACGGACAGGAAAACCTTTTTCTGGCGGTGCGGTTTGATAAGGGAGCGAGCCAAGCGGTACTGAATCACAAAAACTGCGACGCCTTGCGCGGCTCGCCCAGATTCCCCTCGACTTCGCTCGGGGCAGGCTGTGGGCTGCGAAAAACGGCGTGCTTGATTGCCTAAAGACGTTGGCTCGGCCGCAGACTAGATGGTGCTCCAAAACAACCCAGGTTCAAAGAAGGAGAGCTGCGGCGCGACGGCTCGCTTGAACCGCTGGCAATCGTGAGGGACCTCAGACTCATTGCCGGCACTCGACAACCGTCCGATAATGGGCACTTCATTCCGCGGTCGGACACTTCGCCGCCAATATTATTTGTTGCTTGCAGATAATTCCCCGAATTCTCGGTTACGCACTGCGATTCCCGCTCTGGTCGGACATTTGCATACAGCGCTCGCGAACCAGCGGGCCGAGCTGAGTCTACAGCTTGGAGTCCATGCCATCGAGCGGGGATTTTTGCAGCAGTTCAGGAGGAGCGTATGAACAGCTTCTTTCAGGATCTTGGCTTTTCGCTACGGCAGCTCCGCAAGAATCTTGGTCTGTCTGTAATTGCGCTCGTAACGCTCGCCTTGGGCATTGGTGCGACAACGGCGATTTTCAGCGGCGTTTATGCCGTGCTACTCCGGCCGTTGCCCTATAGCGATTCAAACCGCATCATGGCGATTTTCGAGATCACCAACAAAGGCAACCCGAACCGGCTGGCCGATCCGAATTTCGACGATTTCCGCGATCAAAGCCACAGCTTTGAGTCCGTGGCCAAATACTCCGCGTACATCGGATCAATATCGGGAGGTTCGCAGCCGACGCGATCCATGGTCGCCTACGTTTCACCCCAATTCTTCCAAGTCTTCCGTATACAACCCATGTTCGGCCGCGATTTCACGACTGCCGAGGCTAGGCTGGGCGCAGCGCCGGTCGTCCTGGTCAGCTATGGGTACTGGAAACGATATTTGGGATCGTCGTTCGACTTTCCCTCTTTGCATTTGAAAATTGACGATGGCCTTTTCTCGGTGATCGGCGTAATGCCCGAGGGTTTTCAATTCCCGCAGGACGCCGTCCTCTGGATAACCGCCGATCGGAAAGGCGAAAATCCCAGCCGGACGTCGCATAATTACAACGCGGTTGCACGCCTGCGGGACGGGGTCTCGGTCCAGCAGGCGAATGCGGAGATTAGCGCGATCGCGCGCCGTATTTATCAATCCGCAGCGGATAAGAACGATTATCTCCTCAGAGATGCAACAGTTCTGCCGCTGCAAGACTCGATGACCGGCGAAGTTCGGCCGGCATTGCTGGTTCTGCTCGGGGCCGTCGGATTTCTTCTTCTGGTTGCGTGCGCGAATGTGGCGAATCTGCTGCTGGCGCAATCCTCGGTGCGAGAGCGGGAACTTGCCATTCGCAGCGCCCTGGGTGCTGCCCGATGGCGTTTGTTCCGGCAGTTTCTCACCGAAACATCTCTACTAGCCTTCTTCGGCGGCGGCCTCGGAATATTGGCAGCCTTCCTCGGCGTGTCTGGGCTGCCGGCTCTCGCACTATCAAATCTTTCTGGCTGGGACATCGTTTCGGTCAACATTCCCGTGTTGGGGTTCGCTTGTCTGCTGTGTTTTTCCGTTGCTCTGGGTTTGGGATCGTTCACCGCGTGGCGCGGCACCGCCGGGAATTTGCGCGAAGGGCTGGAAGAAGGTGGCCGCGCGCAAATGGGATCATTCAGCAGCCATCGCATTGGCCGTGGAATCGTGGCCGGGCAGATCGCCATTACGCTGACCCTCCTAATTGGAGCCGGACTGCTGGGCCGCAGCCTGATGAAAGTACTCGAAGTCGATCCCGGTTTTCGCGTCGACAAGATCCTCACGATGGATGTTTCGCTGCCGGGAGTTGATTGGAGCGATATCAAAGCGAAGTCGGTTCAAGCGATTTTCTTTGCGAATCTGATCGACCGCCTTAAGCAGATTCCCGGCGTTCGAACAGCAGGTGCCACGAGCGGCATTCCACTCACCGGCGGGCTGCCAGATGGGACGTTCCTGCTGATGCGGCCGGATGAGGCTCCGAAACCCTCCACCGACCTCGATTCCCAGTCGAAGCTATTCGATAACCTGTTCCGCCAGAAGCAACGGCTGGGCGAGGCCGACTTTGGTGTCGCAACTGCTGGATATTTTCGGGCGCTCGGCATTCCTCTGCTTCGGGGACGTATGTTCGATGAGCGCGATGGCCCCGCCGCTCCGCATGTTGCTGTGATCAGTCAGTCTCTGGCGCGGGAGCGTTGGCCGGGGCAGGATCCGATCGGGCGCACGCTCGAGTTCGGCAACATGGATGGCGACCTACGTCTGCTAACGATTGTCGGGATTGTGGGCGATGTTCACGACTACGGCCTCGATGCGCCGCCGCGTCCCACCCTATATGTGGATTTGTTTCAACGTCCACGGTCGGCGATCACGATAACCATGCTCACCGACGCCGATACCGAGATGGTCACTTCCGCAGCCCGCGAAATTTTGCATGAGCTGAACCCGGAGATTCCGCCCGAATTTGGAACGTTCTCGCGTATCTATTCGGCTTCACTCGGATCGCGCAAGCTGAACGTAATTCTTATCAGCGCGTTTGCGATCACAGCGCTGCTGCTGGCCGCAGTCGGCGTATTCGGCGTAATGGCATATTCGGTAAGCCGGCGCACACGCGAGATCGGTTTGCGCGTGGCGCTGGGGGCTGATTCCCACGACGTTCTTGCCATGATTCTGGGGCAGGGATTGCGTACGATTCTGGTTGGGCTCGCGATTGGACTAGCCGGTTCCCTGCTGCTAACGCGCGTGTTGCAGTCGATGTTGTTCGGCGTGACCACAACCGATCCGTTAACGCTGGTGGCCGTGATTCTGCTTCTGATCCTCGCCGCCTTGCTGGCGTGTTATCTCCCGGCGCGTCGTGCGGCCAAGGTCGATCCCATGGTCGCGTTGCGTTACGAGTAAGGACCGGGTCTGCGAGGCTCCAGCCTGCATCCATCCGTTGCCTTCTCTAGGCGGCCTTTTCGACCGGGAAGCCGGCTTCCATCCAGCCTTGCTTGCCCTCGGGATAGTGCGCCACATGCTTGTAACCCATCGCCGCCAATTCACGGGCAGCGTATGCGCTGGCGTGTCAATGCGCGTTTGCACAATAGGTCACGATCTCGGCGTTCTTATTAGGCAGCAACTGCGGGGCGAGTTCTTTGATCTGTTCCGGCGGGATATTCAGCGCTCCGGGAATATGCGCCTCACGGTAACGCTCGGGAGCAAGGGTTTCGACTAGAACGATTTCTCTTCGGTCCAGTTTGCTTTTCAGATCCTTCGTGGAAATCGACGCATCCATGACTGCCTCCTCGCAACCACAGTTCGATGCGGAATACTTAGACCGAGGTCCGGAATATAATGTCAGCACAACGTCAATATAGTCGCCTGGCGATGTCCCCTGCGTTTCACCCGCGGCTGTCGGAT
>JASHRE010000009.1 GCA_030037515.1 Candidatus Sulfotelmatobacter sp. | reverse complement strand
TTTGCGGCGGATGCGGAGGGCTATAAATATATAGTAGAGGGCTATAAATATATAGTATCGGTTTTTAATGGCCGTTTCGCCATTTTATCGCCCGAGCCATAGCAGCGCCGAAATTCGTTGCAAAGGAAAGTCTTAGCACAGCGGCATGTTACCACTCGACGCAGAAAAATCTTGCTTCCACGAAAACAGCGGCCTTCGAACACGCGCAAGCGTCCGCCGCGCAGCGGCTTCGCCGATCAAATCCCCGATCGCACTCAAAAATGACACAGCCCGGGGAAAGGAAAAATCTTGGAATCAAGAGGGTCGCGTGCGTATTTTCTCTTCCAATTCGCGCTTATGGGTATGAGGCAAGAGAGGAGAGGAGAGCGATGTATGGATAGCGAATCTCTTGATAAGGAGCAGCAGAAACTGCTCAAGAGCCTCGGGAAGAAGGCGGTAGATTTCCTGGTCAAGATCTCACCTCTGCCCGAGGTTGCGAAAGAGGGTTACAAAGTCGTGCGCGAGCTCGATAAAACGGCCAGCGTTGGGGCGGGTGCGACGGCGGGGGAGCTAACTTCCTCGGACTACAGCGTCAACCTCGTCGCTTCAATATCGAAATTCATCTACAACCAAACCACAAGCCTCGCGCGGCGCGACGAGAACTGGTGGATGGATAATTCAAAGGTGAATCTACTCGATCCGAAGGAGACTACGCTCGCGCTCCATATGTTCTCGGAAAAGCGGAAGCTGCTTCTCGACCTGAAAGAAACCTGTGACGGAGTGAAAGACCTCGCCCTGGTGGCCATGGCGGCCGCAAATGCGAATGTAAAGGGACTTGCAAGGTTGTATATCCCCTCGCTCGTCGCCGTAGACGGCGTGGTCACGAAGGAATCCTGCGACCGCTTGGAGTACGCGATTAGCGCCATCGACAAGATCGTGGACCTCCTCGAGAAAGTAATGCGCGACACGGCAGATGTGCAGAAAGCCGCGGATCGCTTGCTGGTCTTGATCAACAGCACGGATAAGAGAAAAGCTGCAGCCGCAATCAGGGCGCAGTGATGGCGCCTACCATACTCCCTGTGACCAGTTCCTTGAAAGGTCGGTAAAAAAGTACCGGAGCGTGGTTGCGAGTGCATCTTTCCGCAATTCTTGGGTGCAACGTCCCGTCTACAATCAGGTTCCCCTGGCGGCAATGGTTCTGAGCGAAATCCCCTTCCACGAAAGAGGGCTGGTCGGAGTCAAGTGGATTCGATTTGTTTTTCCTGGAAGTGAGTGGGAAGTCAGGGTCAAAACCGTGCGTCAGCAGCAGTTCGAGCCTGCACAACGGTCGCAGAATGTGTAGTTCGCGGCTGCTCTCTCCACTCCCAAATAATTTTGAGATTCGGCGTTTTTCTGGCATCAACGGATGTAAGCGCCAATCGTTCAGATGATTGCAATCATCCAGCCGGCGCGAGTGGGTGTGCGACGCGAGCACCTCCGTCTTCAATCTCGCCCCCCGATCAAACGCAGCTTGCACGCCTGCGCCACGATCACTTCATGTCCCAGTTCTTTCAGTAAGCGGCTGATCCACGGCGAATGCATCCCCGTCTCCAGCGCCACCCGGCTGTGCGGCATCGCTCCGAACACCTCTCACAGAGCCTTCGAGGTTGCAGTCACTTTGTGTTCGAACACCACTTCCCCATGTTCGTCCAACACGCAATACCAACTCCAACGATCTCCCAGATCCAATCCCACCGTTTATTTTTCTCCGCAAAGTTGCTGGTGTGCTGTCTGGCCACAGTGATACGGTTCGTCCTATCCGGTTTCCTTTTTTATCGCGCCTCGAGGGCGTCATCACTGGGAGCTTATCGCATCCCGCCCGGAGACCACCATTCTGATCCCATCTGATTTCATCAAGCATCTTGTTCCGCGAATGATAGACGCGTGGAGCGAGAAATATTCGTCGAACGTTTACATGCTGCAGCGGTTGCGGCTCTGAGCTTCGCGCGACAGTTTGTTTTGCGATGGAGAGGCCGTAACCTGAAGAGACCTACGAGGAAAATGAGCAGCCCTTTGGGGTGCTCGACCGTGCGATCTGAAAAAAGCTTATTCCCGCGGATTACTCCTTCGCGCAAACGCTTTCTGTGTGCTGAATGTGATCAGCACGACAGTACATTTTGACAAATCGTTTACTGGCTGGTGACAAAAAGCCTTTTGTAAGTGTGATGCACTTACTCAACTCTGCTCTCTGTTCAGAATTTTAACTAACAAGATGAAGCCGTAGGCCCGAAACCAGAACGGCATAGGTGCTACGGCCTTCTCTACATCACAAGGAGGATCCGATGCAGCGGTGTGCATTCGCTCTCATCTTCAGCCTGGGTTTGATGCTGGCCTTTTTCTCCAGCGCCGCTTTGGCTCAATATCAACTCACGAACCTCGTCTCCAACCAGTTCGGTCACGCTACCAACGATGATCCATTGATCGTGAATGCCTGGGGATTGGCTCGCAGCGCGACCGGTCCATGGTGGCTGAGCGACAATTTATCGGGCTGGTCCACGCTGTATAACGGTCAGGGAGTCAAGCAAGGCTTGGTGGTTTCAGTTCCAGCCGCGCCTGGCATCCCTGTCGGAACACCGACCGGCATCGTTCTGAACCCTTCAACAAGCGGCGAGTTCGCCGTTCAAGGCCAGGCTGCGCCCTTCATCTTTGACAGTTTGGATGGAATCATTACCGCCTGGGCGCCCGGCGTAGATCCTTTTGGCGCTCAGATCGTGGTCAACAATTCCGGCGGCGGCGCTTCCTACACTGCTCTTGCGGTCACCAATAAACCTTCGGGAAACTCGTTGTTTGCGGTGGACAACGCCAATAATGTCATCGACATTTACGACGGAACTTTTAGCTTGACCGGCACGTTTGCCGCCGATCCCTCCGTCCCGAGCGGATTTTCGGTCTTTGGAATTCAAGACATCAACGGCACTGTCTATGTGTCGTTTGCGGCGAACAACGGAGGGCCGGGGGGCTTTATTGATACCTATAAGGAAGACGGAACGCTTATCGGCAACTTTGCGAAAGGCTTTCCTCTCAATCAAGCATGGGGATTTGCCCTGGCTCCGACGAATTTCGGTCCGTTGAGCAACACGCTGCTGGTTTCCAACAACACCAATACCGGGACGATCAATGCCTTTAACGCCCAGGGGAAATTCGTGGGCACGTTGAACACGAAACCCGGCAGGCCTATTGTCATCGATCAACTTTGGGGGATCGCTTTCGGTGGTGGCAATACGAGCAGCGGGGCCACCAATGCCCTGTACTTTACCGCGGGTCCACATAACAACGTGGCGGGAACATTTGGAATGATTGTTCCGGGAGGAAATCCCATCGGTCATGGTAATTGGTAGAAAGAAACCCAGGTTCTCGAATCGAAATGAGAACCTGGGCTCTTTGTTTCCCTCTGCCCGCACGATGTAGAGAGATTCCAGGACAAGAAAGAAACCAAGAGCGTCTCGCTTCTTCGTTCGCTCACTTACCTCATGAGTGTAATCGCCTTTCGTGAAGCTGCACCGAACGGCTGGAAATTCAGAACACTTTGCCCTAAAGTGCTGCACGTGAAGAATCGTCGAGACATGTGGCGATTGGCATTTGTCGCCGGACTTTATCTGATGGCTTATTCTTTCGCAGCATATGCGGACTTGTGGACGACTGTGTTCGTCATAAAAGAACGGGGCGCGCATGAAGGGAATGTATTTGCCACCAGCAGTTCCGTCTATATGGTGACTCGTGCATTGCCCATAAATATTGGCGGCGCCGCTGTCATGACGGCGTGTGTGATGTTCTCGGCCATTTACGCGGGGCGGATGGATCCCCAGTGGCTAATACGCCCGATGGCCTCGTTTGGCCGAGTGTATCTAAATCCTTGGTCGACCGCAGCGATACGCATTTCTCCGCTGCATATGCTGAGCTTGGCGCTAGGGTTCGTCGCTTTGCGCCTGCTCGCGGCAGGGAACAACCTGCTGATCTATTTCTATGGGATTGCACCCATCGGTGCGCCGATCAAAATAATTGCGCAACACACTTCTGATGTGTTTGCATTCGCAATCGTCCTGGTGCCGCTTTTTTATGTCCTCGCGATCGGTGTTTCGCCCGTCGCGGCGAAGCTACTGTCGTTTTGGCGTGGATGAACGACGATCGGAATGGGGACCGTGATTGCTCACGAACCCTCCACGGACCCGAACGGGCGCTCGAAGCGCATCCGGTTCTTGTCTCAGATGATTAACGACAAAACGGGCATCGGGACAGGGATGGAGCACCCACCGCAGCCAGCATGAGCAAAGGGACAGCCGCAGGTTTCCGCTGATATCCTCCCGCAACGAGACCAGGCTCGGTACAGCTGCCGAACGCCACTAGGTTTTGGGAGCGGGTGGTCACGTGTCCGATATTCCTCGCTGTCTGTAAACGAAAGCTGGTCACGGTTGCTTCCCTCTTTGGCATCGCAACTTCAGATCAGCGCCAGCCTATCCGAGTTCTTGCAGGGCAGCGCGCGGAGAAGTACGGCATGCACGGACGCTATAGATGACAGTGTTGGCACCAATTCCGAGCGTCAGCGTGATGACGGCGACCGCCGTGAATTCTGGGCTCCTTTGCAACTGCCGAAACGCATAGCGAAAATCCTGTGCTATGCCACTCATCGTTTTTCTCACTCGTAGCGCAGCGCCACCATGGGATCGACCTTCGCCGCCCGGCGGGCGGGAATGTAAGAAGCAACCAGAGCGATCAGAGTCAACACGCCCACCGCGGCGGCCAAAGGCCATGGATCTGCGGGTTTCACGCGATAGAGCAGCCCCGATACCAGGCGTGTCACGATCAGAGCAGTGACCAATCCGACGATCTCGCCGACCAAGACAAGACCCATTCCATGACGGACGACCAGCCGAAGAACATCCCGTCGGCGTGCGCCCAACGCCATCCGAATTCCGATCTCGTGCGTGCGCTGCGCCACGGAATAGGCGATGAGTCCGTACAAACCGACCGCTGCGACCATTAAGGCCAGAGCCGCGAAACTTGCCAACAGGATTGTGCTGGTACGCCGCAATGTGACCGACTGTGCTGCCAGCACTTGCATCGGCATCGCGTCAAATACTGGCTGGTCCTTATCCACATCCCAGATGGCGCTCTCAGCCGGTCTCAGCAGCTTGGACGGGTCTTCCGTGCTGCGAATTACGAACGAGACGAGAGGAAACGATACCTGGCTCAGAGGACGGTAGAGATCTGCATGTGCAGGCTCCTCGGGGCCGAAGGCTCGCACATCCGCGACTTCACCCACAATTCGCCAACGTTCGGGATGCGCAGCATCACCAAGTTCCAAAATCTTGTCGAGAGGATCCTCTCCTCCAAAATACCGTCGCGCCAATGTCGAATTGACGATGGCCACATTCTCGGCTCCGGAACGATCGGAGTCGTTGAAATCACGTCCGCGAAGCAGGCGAACACCCATGGTCGAAAAATAGCCAGGAGTGACCAGGCGATCGTCAGCGGCGGGCTTGCTGTCGCCTTTTCTCAGAACTTGTCCTTCGATGGCAAAATCTGTGATTCCCCAAAATCCGGTGAGGGGCAGGAAATTCGTAACCGCTACCGCAGCCACGTTCGGCAGCGCGCGGAGGCGGTCAGTTACACTGGAAACAAAGCTGTTCCGCTTGCCCAGCTGGTCTGACGGATAACGAGTGGGGGGAAGAAGAACTTCGAGGGCAAGAACCGGATCCGGACGGAAGCCGAGATCTTCCTGATCAACGCGGCGGAAGCTCTCGATCATCAACCCGCCTCCTGCCAGCAAAACCAGCGACAGAGCGATCTCGGCTGCGACCAGCGTGCGGCGAACCCGTGCGGACCGCATAGAAGAAGTTGAGCCGCGGGATTCCTTGAGCGCCTGGTTGCCATCCCCACCGGCCAATTGCATCGCCGGCACCACTCCGAAAAGCAGACCTGTGGCCGCTGTGATTCCCAGCGCAAACCACAGAACAGGCGCATTCACCGGGATCGCTTCGATTCTCGGAATATTCAAATTGGCGATTCCATTCGGGAAAATGGCCAGCAAAAAGCGGGTGCACCACAAAGCGACAACTATGCCCAGTACACCTCCCAGAAACGAAAGCAGCAGGCTCTCACCGAGGAATTGTCGCAACAGTCGCCAACGGCTGGCGCCAATCGCCACGCGCAACGATACTTCGACTTGCCGGCCCGCAGCCCGCGCCAGAAGAAGACCGGCGATGTTGACGCACGCGATCATCAGCACCAGCCCGACAGCTCCGAACAAAGCCAGCAGCGGTGTACGGATGTCACCCGACAATGTGTGCCGCAGCGGTTCGACCCATGTCTCATTGCCGGCATCTGTTTCTGTGTGCTGCGTGGCAATCTGGCGCTCAAGAACATTCATGCGCGTTTGAGCATCGCAGAGGGAGACGCCCGATTTAAGACGACCGAGCACGCGGATGTACTTGTGTTCGTAGTCTCCAGAAGCCGCCGGAGAAATTGCCATCGGCATCCACAGCTCAGTCTTCGGAGGAAAGTCAAATGCAGGCGGCATCACGCCAATGACCGCATAAGACTTGGAATTGAGCGTGATCGACTTGCCCAGGATTTGCGGATCAGCATGGAATGTGTTGCGCCAAATCTTGTCACTGAGCACGGCCTCTGGCGCACCCGACGAAGCCTCGTCCTCGGTGAACACCCGGCCCATCCTCGGCGCAACTCCGAGAATGCTGAAATAATTTGGCGTAACGTCGTATCCCAAGAGCAGTTTCGGTTCGCCCGCACCCGACAGCGTTACTTGATCGTCGGTGGACGGCGCAATGTCTTCAAAGACCTGATTCTTCTGCTTCCACTCGGTAAAATCGCCAGCAGAGACCGGAGCCTCCATGTCGCCTCGCGATGGATTCCGGCCCCAGATCATCGCCAAATGATCGACGTGTTGATAAGGAAGCTGCGCTAACAGGACCGTCCGGACTACTGAAAAGATGGCAGTGTTCGCTCCGACCGCCAGCGCGAGCGTGACGACCGCGATGGCCGTGAATCCCGGGCTCTTGCGCAGCTGCCGCAGAGCGTAGCGAAGATCTTGGACGACTCCGTGCATGTCTGGTTTGTTCTCCTACTCTGGGCCTCTCGCTGTGCGAGCCCGGGGGCAACTGATTTGTCCTTCCGCAGCAAGACCTTCACCATTCGCGTGCCGGACCTAACCCGTTGACCGCACAGGACCAGGGAATACCGTTGTCCGATCAAGTGTGATTGCAGATGTCCGCTGTTGGCCTGAGATGTCCGGAAGCGAACAGGCAGACGGTTGTGTTGTCTATCGGTTCCCTACGTTCGTGGGAAACGGGCAAGCTCGGATAAAGCCGGCCGTCACGGAGGATTTGGAAGAGGGACCAACAAAACTTACGATATCACGCGCATCTGATTGCCGAGGTGGGCGCTGCGACGCCAAAATGCTGCAGTTGCTTCATTTCAGTCCGTCCACTACGTAAAGGTCGGAAAGCACGCGACTCACCGAATATGCGTAAGATTTTCCATCCGCGCTGAACAAAATCCTGAAGACCATTTGCGCCCCTGCAGGATCGGTAGGAATGATTTCCTTCCAAGGCTCGCGATGTCCGCTCGCCACATCGATGTTGAAAATTTCAACCGGAATGCTGCGCGCACGCACCCGCAGGCTCTTTCCGTCGGTTGAGAACCCCATGACAACTTCGTCGGGTTTGATACCAAGATCGAGGCTTTGCGGCTTACCACCGTCCATCGGGTAAAGCCAGCGTTTCCCCTCGGCGTCCCTCGCCAGGAGAAATCTGCCATCAGGGCTAACTACGCTCCCCACAGTGCCCTCTGGGGTGAGCGCGCGCGGGCTTCTACCCTCCAGATTGAGCAGATAGGTTCGAACTTCGTGACCAGGTTCAGCGGCGGAGAAAACAATGGATTTGCCGTCGGGCAACCAGGCAGAATTGCGATGGTCGGTCTTGTTATCGGTAAGCTGCTTGGGTTCCCCGATTCCGGTCGGCAGCACTATCAATTTACGAG